>JAKAPG010000075.1 GCA_021823085.1 Thermoplasmata archaeon
TCAACGAAGCGAACGGGACGTATGCGTACACGGTAGGGGCGGTCTCAGGGTACAGCACGAGTCCGAGTTCGGGCGCAGTGACGGTGAACGGAGCCGGGCTCTCGAAGACCATCACGTTCGCGAAGGCAACGGATTCGGTGACGTTCACGGAGAGCGGGCTCGCCTCGGGGACGGAGTGGAACGTCACGCTGAACGGGGTGACGAACCGCTCGACCGGCCCGTCGATCGGTTTCTCGGAGCCGAACGGAACGTACGCCTACACCATAGGCTCGGTCCCTGGCCACTCCGCAACCCCCAGTTCGGGCATTGTGACGGTGAACGGAACCGCTGTATCTCAGGCGATCACGTTCACGCCGTCCGTGGTGACGACGTACGCAGTGACGTTCACGGAGACGGGTCTCCCCTCGGGGACCTTGTGGTCGGTGACGTTCACCGGTGCGATCGGCTCCTCCACGGGGAGCCCGATCGCCTTCGCGGCCGCGAACGGGACGTATTCGTTTACCGTGGGATCGGTGGCGGGCTACACCGCTCATCCATCGGCGGGGACGGTGACGGTGAGCGGAGCGCCGACCTCGGAGGCGATCACGTTCGCGGCGGTCTCGCCGGCGAGATACTCGGTGACGTTCAGCGAGAGTGGGCTCCCGTCAGGAGCGAACTGGTCGGTGACGCTGAACGGAGCGATGCAGTCATCGTCGACCTCCTCGATCACGTTCACGGAGGCGAACGGGACGTATCCCTATGCTCCGAACCCCTCCGGCGCCTACTACGCCGTCGCCGGAGCGACTGGCCAAGTGACCGTAGCCGGAGCCTCGGTGTCGGTCTCGGTGACGTACGGCTTCACCTATGCCATCACCTTCACCGAAACGGGCCTTCCGACCGGGACCTCCTGGATGGTGGAGGCGACCCCCGTCAGTTCGGATCCGAGCTGGTTCGTGAACTCGACCGGGACCAGCGCCGTCCTGCATCTCGCCAACGGAACCTACTCGTATACAATCACGGCGCCGGGGTACAACCCGGTGAGCTACCCGAGTCAGACCGTGTCCGGAACGACCTCGCACACGGTGTCCGCCACCCTCACTCCCACGAGCTCTTCCTCGCCGGCGCCTTTCCCTTGGCTCTACGTGATCATCGGGGTCGTGCTTGCGGCCGCGGCCGTTGGGATCGCATTGGCGCTCCTCCGTCGTTCGCGGCACCGTTAGGGCCACGGACCTCGCGAGGGTCGACGCGGTCCGAAACGCTGTCGCCCCCATCTCCCCCGACAGGCGCAGGGCGTGTCGCCCACGGCTTCGGCATCGGTCACGGCGCTCGAGGAGACGGGGATCCGGAACGGGGGAAGCCCCGTTCTTCCCTCCCGTCCCGTCTTCCCGCCGTGCCGGGGTCCGCGCTCTCGGATTCCTGGGGGTTCGCCGGACTCGTGGGAGGAGGATTGCCTGCCCCGCTCTTCGTTCACTCTCGTTCTCGCCGCTCCGAGTGCGCTTCGGTCGGGCCCCCAGTCCAAGGCCGTCCGGCTCCTCCACCGCCCGGAGCCACTCCAAGGGGTATCCCTCGCCCGCCTCTCCTCCGGGACCCACATTCGCGAAGGCGGGTGGGCGTTCGTCGTTCGGCCGACCCTCGGCGGGTCCGCCGTTCGCCGAGCGGCGTACCGATGGGCTCGCAGGATACGGGCGGCCCCGAGCGGGCCGTACCCGGCAAGGAGAGCCGACCTCGGCCTCGCGCACCGCTGGGCTTGTGTGTCGGGGTCGTCGCTCCTTCCCCTCCGGTCGGCGCCCCGGTGAAGGAGCTCGGTCCGTGGTCGACCGGTCACCGGGAAGGACATCGTGGGGGCTCGGCCCGATCCCGATTGTGCTCCCGTTGTTTCCCGAAGGAGCCTACGGAGCCTCTCGACCCCGAAGCCGGCCCCCTACCCCGAGGCAGCAGCACGACGCAGGGCAGCGCCGACCTCCGGGTCGGTCGATGAGACTGCGAACGACGTCTGCGCCCGGTGCACGAACGTCCGCACGAACGGTTCCTAGCCCTGCGGCGGAGAGGGCGCGAGGGATCGACCGCACTGCCCGCAGAACGCAGTGCCCGACGGCCAGGTTTGCCCACAGGCGGGACAGGGAACGACCCCGACGGCCGATGACCCCGCGTCGGGCCCGCCCGAGGGCGCACTCGATTCGGCGGGAGGGAGGTTGCGTGCCGCCACGGCAGCACTTCCCGGTGGCGAGGGTACCGCGGGGCCGACCTCGGTGGCCGGGCGAGGAGATTCGAGCGATCGGCGATGCTTTTGCCAGATGGACACCGTGATCCCGAGCAGGAACCCGAAGCTCACGAGGTAGAGGGAGGCGACCACGAGAACTCCCTCGAGGAACGACCCGAGAGAGACTCCCGCCGGCGGACCGGGACCGGGAGGAAGGAAGACCGAGTAGCCTCCGAGCAAGCCGTCCTCGATGCCGAAGCGCGTGAGGTAGAGCCCCAGCCAGAACACGGCGATAAGGACCGGCCCGCGGTAGGCGAACCCTCCGCTCGCCCGGCGCTCGACGACCATCCGGTGCTCGCCGTACCAGATTCCGACCTCTGCGGCCGCCACCCCGACCGCGCTCAGGACCAGCGTCCACAACCAGGTCACGCCGTTCGAGGAACCCCCGGCGAGAACGATCTCGCCGAGCGAGACGGCCCAGACATAGAAGGCCGCGAGCCCGTAGACGATGCTGTGGAGGACGAGCGTCCAGCCGTGGACCTTCGCGCCCTTGCGGAGGTCGTAGGTCCACCAGATGGTGTAGCCGATCAGCACCGGGAGCAAAAGGATGTCCGCGACCGAGATGTGAACTACCACGTTCCGAGACCCCGGGCCCCCCTAGGGATCGGCGCTGGGCGGACGGAAGGATTCGGAACGGCTCCGGTCCGGCTCACGGTCGTCGCAGCGACGGGCCCAAGTGAGGTCGCTGCGGTCGGGGGGGAAGCAGACGACGGAGTGGACTCGGAGCCCGAGAGCCCCCTGCCGTAATCGACCCCGAGCGGCTCGCGTTCCTCCCGCGACGGCTGGCGCAGTACGCTTCGTCGACGGCTACGCCCGTGCCGGAGAGGGGGAAGATCCCGCCCCAGGGCGCGACGGATCCGACGATTCCGGTCGAGACCGCGATGGCGACGGAGGTGCGGAGGTGCCACGGCGTAGACTCCCGGGCACCCTCGGCAAGAGCGCTTTCCACCGGTGCGTTTCCGCTCCACGACCGGATGAAGGTCTCCTCGCAGGGAAGAAGCTGCCAGCTTCCCCCGCTCAGCGCGGCCGGCCACAGCTCGTGCAGAACCTCTCGTTGCCCATGTATGGCTTCCCGCAGGCCGAGCAGACGGCGGTCGGCGGTGAGTGGGCAACCGGAGATCGCGAAGGAGGGGTCACCGGGGGAGCGGCCGCCGGCGGGGGTGCGCCGGGGGGCGGAGCCCCGGGGGCCGGCGTCGCCGGGACGGCCGGCTGCATGCCCGGTGGGGGCGGACCCTTGCCCTTCTGCCAGCGGCGGTAGGCGCGCCGGCTCGCAGCTCCTCCCGCCATCGCGACTCCTCCGGCGGCCGCATACGAGTGGACGGCGATCAGCACCCCCGCGATCACGGCGATGGCGACCGTGGTTCCCACCACCACGTAGCCCTCGACTCCCGGCAGGCCCAGGATCGGTGGGAGACCTCCGCCGCCCCCGCTCCCCCCGTTCTTCGTGAACGCGATCGGCTGAGATGCCGGCGCTCCGTTCACGACGAACGTTCCCGATTGCGGGCTCGGCGTGTATCCCTTCAAGCTCCCACAGGTGTTGTTCGTGGAGGACGAAGAGGTCAGGTTTGCGCAGACTTCGAAGCGGTAGACCCCGTTGGGGAGATAGCCGTTCATCTGGGAAACATCGGCGCCTCCGAAGAACGCCGCTCCCGCGGTCACGAAGTTCGTTGCATTCGTTTCGGCGACCACCCACCAGACCGTCCCGGCCGGAAGCCCCGATTCGGTGAAGGTGACCGAGGAGTACCGTACCAACGCGCCCGTGGGCCCACCGTTCACGGTGATGTTGCCGAGGACCTCACTCAACGTGAAGAACCCCGCGAACGTGGTGCCCGTGTGCGAGAACGAACTGGTGTTTGCGAGGATGACCGATGTGTAGGTCCCGTTCGGTGCGAGTACGATGATAGAAGAGCCAGTTCCGTTCGCGCTGAACGACCGGCCCGAGCTATAGAGCGAGACGTTCCAGCTTGTCCCGGCCGGTAGTCCGGCCTCGCCGAAGGTCACGGCATACGTCGCGACGGCCGTCGGGATGAACGTCACCGTCGAGCTCACCGGCGCCCCACTCACCGTGACCGCCCCGGAGGCCGGCGAAATCGTGTAGCCCGTTACCGCGCCCACCGTGAATCCATACGTTCCGTTCGGCTCCGAGAAACCGATCGACGAACCCGCGGAGCTCCGGGTGCTTCCGTTCAGCGTTACCGACCACGTCACCCCCGAGGAAAGGCCACTCTGCGTGAACGTGACGGAGTACTGCGCCGCGGGGAGGGTGCCGATGACGCTGACGTCGTTCGACCCGAAGTTGGAGACGTAGACGTAGCCGTTCGCCGCATCGTAGGTGGCCCAACTAGCCTCAACCCCCGTCGCCAGCGTAACTACGACCGACGCGCCGCTGAATGCGCTGACGGTGACATCGTTCGAGATGAACACATAGCCATCGGCCGGGTCGTACGCGCCCCAATAGGGATACGCGCCGGTGGAAACGGTCGACAGTACGGACGTGTTGCTGAGCACGCTCACGCTGCTGGAGTTGTAGTTCCCTACGTAGACGTAGCCAGTGACCGGGTCCGAGATCTCGTATTCGGGCGAGGAGGCCGGCAGCGGGATCGTCGTGACGAGTGCGGTGCCTTGGAGGATGCTCACGTCCCCCCCGGAGGCGCAGTAGCCGGCCGCATTCACGGCGCAGCTGGTCACATAGACGTAATCGTTGGCCCCGTCGTACGTCGCGAAGTTGACAGCGGTGGTGGCCGGCGACGATCCGACCGATACCGTTCCTACCACCGAAGTTCCGCTGACGACGCTCACGGTGTTCTCGCCCAAGTTCGGTACATAGACGTCGCCGTTAGCGGAGTCGTACGCGGGGAGCCACGGACCCGTGCCGACCGTCACGGTCGCGACCGCGGACGTGCCGCTCAGCACGCTTACCGTGCCACTGTTGGTGTTGGGAACGTAGACGTAGCCGTTGCCCGCGTCGTACGTCATGGCGCCGGGGCCATGCCCGACTTGGAGCCGAGCCACCACCGAGGTACCGTCGATGACGCTCACGTTGCCGGCTTCTGCGTAGCCATAACTACCGGAGGGAAAGCTCGCGACGTACACGTAGCCGTCCACGGGATCGGAGGTGACATAGGCAGGGATACCTCCGATCGGTATGGTGGCCACGGTCGACGTGCCGCTGAGCACGCTGACGGCGCTGGAATTCTCGTCCGCCACATAGACGTAGCCGTTGGCGGGATCGTACGCCGATCCGTAGGGCACCGATCCGACCGAGACATTCGCGATCACTCGAGGAATCGCGACGGATGAAAATGAAATCGCCTGGGATTCGTCGGCTCCGTTCACCGGCGCACCCCCCGGCGACGGGGAGACGCCGTAGCCCGACCATGGAGCAGAGGAAGCGACCGGGGAGGCCGCCGTCGGTGGGAGGGTCGCGACGGAAAGGAACGTGAGCGCGAGGGCGCCCACTGCGAGCAGGATGAGCAGGGTGGACCCCACTGCGAGCCCTCCGTGCGGTCGTCGTTCGTGCCCCGCGCCCCAACTCGGCATCCTCAGGCTCCTCCTACGCAGTCCTCCGTCCCTAGCTCTCACTCGAGGGAGGCATGCCTCAACTCGGTGGCGGTGGGATCGTCGCCGGTGCCGACAAGGTGCTCGTCATGGCAGCGGCTTCTAGGGTCGCCCGCTGATTCTTACGTTCTCGGCGAGCAAAGAACATCCCGACCAAGAACACGAGAGCGGCGGCGAAAACGAGTGCAAGACCGACCCCGGGACTCGTGCCCGGACCCCAGTTGAAGCTACCGTACCAGGCGCCGCCAGACAAGAATGCCGTCACGAAGCTCAGGATGACGAAGAGGGAAGTCAACCGAGCCTGCGTTCCGCCCAGCACCTTCCCCCGGACTCCCAGAACCGCGAACACCACAGCGAAGACTGCGAAGGCAAGCGCGGCAAACACGAGGTACTCGGCGGCTTGGATGCCGGAGTTGGTGGAATACCCCGAGATACAGGTAGTGATGCCACTGTAGGTTCCGCACGTGGTGCCGTACACGTAGGCGGCCGCACTCCCTCCGGAGAACGAACCCGTAGCCCACGGAAGAGCGACGGAGGCCCCGAGGGTGATGAGCCCCAAGATCGCAAGAACAAAGGTGCCTCGGTAGCCCTTCACCACAACTGGCCCGGAAGGAGCCGGCGGCGACACGAATCCGGCCGGCGCGGAAGAGCCGGCACTGAGTCCCGACGTAGATTCCTCAACCCTGAACTCCGAGGAGCCGAGCGCCGGCATATTAACGTGTCCCGCATCCCACGCGGCGAACCGACATGGCACACCGTAGGGTGGCTCCGGGAGATGGGGGCCGTCCACCCGCGGGGGCCCGCGCCATCGACCGAATCGACGTGGCCATCTTGCGGGCCCTGCTCCACGATTCCGCCGGAGAATGCTTCCAGACCGACCCCACCCAGTCCTTCGAAGAGATCTCGCGGCAAGTACGGGTCTCGGCCGATACGGTGGCGCGCCGACTCTCCGCCCTGAAGCGATCGGGGTTTCTCCGGAGCATCCGGCTGGGGCTCAATCCGACGCGCTTCGGGGCGCGCGCGAGCTTCGTCTACTTCGACGCTCCCCATGAAGCGGATCGCGAGGCCATCCTCGCGGCGGTGCGCGAGCTTCCCGGTGTCCCCTGGATCGTGACCTACTGGGGCACGGCCGCGGGCTTCCTGGTCACCCACCTCCATCCCAGGCTGGAGGAGAGCGGACTCCGGGGGCAAGTTCCCCCACTGAGACGAGCCCGGTTCCTGAGCATCGTTCCCCACGCCTACTACCCGGCCGAGGGGACTCTTTCGGAGATCGACTGGAAGATCATCCGGGTCCTGGACGCGCCCGGGACGTGGAAGGGCGCCGACATCGGAGCGGCGGTCAACCTCTCCGCACGGTCCGTTCGGCATCGCCTCGCGCGGATGGTTCGATCCCATACATTCTTCGTATTGCCCGATTTCGACGTTGGCTCGCTCCCGGGAGGGGTCCTGGCGACGCTCGTGGCATTCTTCCGCGGAGAAGAGGCGCGGCAGTCCTTCGAGCGTCAGCTGCTCCCCGAGTTGGCGGATTACCACTTTCTGACCCCGTCGGTCGAACCAACCTACGCCGGTTACTTCTGCCTGTTCCCCAACCTCAAGAGGGCCGAGGACCTGCGAGCCCGAGCAAGTCGGTTCTGGGGCGTAGAGAGCGTGACCCTGCGGCCGTTCCTCGCGTTGGAAAACCGCCTCCCGTACCTTGTGGGCGGGCCGAGCGCCACCGCCCGAGGACGCGAGCCCGCCGAGGGGGTCGGGGTCACCGTCATCGACGGGGCCCTCGCCACGCTCGAATCTCCGACACGCGCCGAACGATCCTCGCGCGCCGCGGGCCCTCCGGCGGTCGATCGCCCATGCTCCGGAGAGGAAACGGGAGACCGAAGGTCGTCCGTTCCTCGCCGCAACGCCGGTAGGGCACATCGGTCGGCGAAACCCGACCTCGTGACCGGGTGCCACCCACACCGTGGGCGATGGATCTGCGCCGGAGAGCTCGTCTCCGACTCCTATCGGGAAGCGCCGAGGTGGCACTTCGGGACAAT
>JAKAPG010000076.1:0-7040 GCA_021823085.1 Thermoplasmata archaeon
GAACCTCCGCCCCGCGAACGGTGAGGGGCGTCCCCGGTCTCGGCCGGATCGTCCCCCCCGGCGGGGGGCCCGGCCGGCCGACGGTCACTCCGAGGGCGAAGCGGTGAGGCCTTCGGAGGTGGCCGGCGGGAGCGACGCGGGAGGGAGGGGTTCGCCGGCGACGGTCGGTCCCAGCTTCGCGGCCAGGTACTGGCGGATCTCCTCCGGGCGGGTGGAGGAGATCCCGAAGTACTCGGAGAACGCACGGGTCGTGCTCAGCTCGAGGGTCGACCCTTTGGGGACCGCCCGGAGGAGCCCCATCCCCCGGAGCCGCTGGACCTCGCCATACGCCGGGTCCCCGATCATGCGGACCAGGAGGCTTTGGAGCATCGGCTGGTGATACGCGACCAGGGTGAGCGCCTTGAGCGTGCGGGGCGACATCTCCATCGGCGTGACCGACCGGGCGGTGGCCACGTACTCCTCCCGCAACTGGAGGGCGTACCGGTCGCCGACCCGCCGCATCTCGAGCGCCGTGCGGCGTCCCGAATAGCTCCGGGCCAGGAGACGGAGCGCCTGCTGGACCGGGCGCGGATCCGAAAGACCCAGCGCCGCCACGATCTCCCGGACCGCGAGCGGCTTGCCTCCCGCGAAGAGGAGGGCTTCGACCCGGAGCGGGAGCTCCTCGGCGGGGGCGGTCACGCCGGCACCTCGGGGCTCCGGGGCGGCCGCTCGGCGACCCGGCGGACGAGGAGGATCGGGGTCTCCACCAACCGCTCCTGCCGGAGTTCGAGCACATTCTCCCGGGCGAGGAAGAGGACGGCGAGGAAGAGGGCGACGATCCGGTCCCGGCCCTCGCTCGGCCGCCAGAGTTCGCGGAACGGAAACTCCGCTCCCACGGCATGGCGCGAGCAGGCCTCCCAGGCGTCCACGAGGTCCTGTTCGGGGACGTCCCCGTGGACGAGCACCTCGGGCGGTGCCCGCTGCTCCTCCCGAAGACGGTCCCGGAGCTCCTCCAGGCGGAGGGAGCGGCGCGCCTCCGCCTCCGCTGTGCCGAAGGCGTTGACCAGCTCGAGCAGGCTCACCGGACGGGTCTCGGAGTGCCGGATCATCTCCTCGAGCACGGGGGGCCCCGCCGATTCGAGGATCGCCGAGGTCATCTGGACGGACTCGGGCGTGGTCAGCTCGCCGAGGTACCCGTCGTCCCCGAGCTCCGGCTCCGAGGGATCGAGGGGGGGTTCCGTCGGGCCCTCCTCGGGCCGGGCCGTCTCCCGGTGGGCGAGGAGGTCCCGGGACTGCAGGAAGAGGATGCTCCAGGCCATGTACACCAGCCGGCCGGAGACCGCAAAATCGAACTTGCCGTCCCCGCGGATGCGCTCGAGGTACGACTGGGTGAAGCGGACCAGGTCGATCTCCCAGGGATCGAACGCCGCGTCCACCACGAGCTCGAACAGGAGCGCGGTGGCCTTTTCGACCGGATCGTCGATGACCACATGGACTCCTTCCTTCAGGTCCCGGACGAGCCCCATGTACCGGTCGAGGAGCGCCGCGCGTCCGTCGGCGCCGCGGCCGTCGTCGAGGAGCGACTTGTGGAAGATGAGGTAGTCGAGCATCCGCTCGGCCGCCTCGCGCGGCACCGGGGAGACCACGGAGGCCGACGCGGCCCCGCCGGCCATCCCGGCGACCCCGGAGCTCATGCCGCCACCTCGGGGGTCGCCGCGGGCGCCTTCGCGGCGGCGCGCTCGCGATCGTCCATGTCGACGATCTCGTCGAGCGCCAGGCCGACGACCCGGGAGCATCCGTCGCCGTGCATCGTGACGCCGAAGAGCCGGTGGGCGAACTTGAGGGTCACCTTGCGGAGCGAGATGACGATGAACTGGGCCCGCTCGGCGTTCCGGCGCAGCAGGCGGCCGACGTTCTCGGCGTTGATCCCGTCGAGGCTCATGTCCACCTCGTCGAAGACGTAGAGCGGGCTCGGGTCGTAGCGCTGGAGGGCGAAGACGAACGCCAGCGAGGCCAGCGACTTCTCCCCTCCCGAGAGCTGCTCGAGCCGCTGGACGTTCTTGCCCACGGGGCGGGCCTTGATCAGGAGTCCGCCGGCCAGCGGATCGTCGGGGTTCTCCAGCGAGATCTCCCCTTCGCCGCCACCGGAGAGCTCGGAGTAGATCTCGTGGTAGGTCACGGTGACCGCGCGCACCACCTCCGAGATCCGGGTCCGCTTCTTCTTCTCGATCTCCCCCACGAGGCCCTGGAGCTCGGTCTTCTCCGAGGTCAGCCGGCCGACCTCGCCTTCGAACTGGTCGAGGCGGGACTTCTCGGAATCATACTCCTCGAGCGCCCTCAGGTTCACCGCGCCCATCGCCTCGAGCTGGGCCGAAACCGCGGAAATGCCCCGACGAAGCTCCTCGGGCGGGACGGGGGTGGGGTCCTCCGCCATCTCGGGATACACCCGGATCGCTTCCTCCAGTTCCGCGAGGCGGCGCTCCGCGGTCGCCCGGCGCACCTCCTCGTTCTGCTGCATCGCCCGGCGGGTGCGGAGGACCTCCTGGGCCCGGGCGATCTCCTCGACGAGTTTCAGCCGACGGGCGTCCATCTGCCGCTTGGCCGCCGTCTGGCCCTCGACCGCCTTGAGCTGCTCGGATTCGACCGTCTTGAGCTTCTCGAGCTCCTCCTGGGCCGCGGCCCGCGCGCGCTCGATCTGGGCGATCTCCTTGCTCTTGCGGCCCTTGGCGGCCTTGAGTTCGCCGAGCTCGTGCTCCTTGGCGACCACCGCCTGGTGGGCCGCGAGCGCCTGGGACCGGACCGCTTCGACCTGCTTGGCCAGTTCGAGCTGGGCCGCTCCCGCCTTCTCCGAGGCTTCCTGGAGGGTCCGCAACCGCCCGGAGATCGATCCGGGCAGCTGCTGGTGGTAGAGCTCGTTGAGACGTTCGAGCTGCTGGCGCACCTGCGTCAAGGCGCCTTCGAGTTCCGCCGCCTTCGCCTCCGCGGCCGCCCGGTCCGCCGAACTTTGGGCTTTCGCCTCCTTCACCCGGGCCACCCGGGAGCTCGCCTCGGTGAGCCGTTCCCGGGCGGCGGCGAGCTCCTTGTCGAGCAGCTTGAGGGCCGAACCCTGGGCTTCCACCTCGCCGGAGCGGCGGGCGAGCTCCTCCGACAGGCGCCTCAGTTCCGGCTCGATCTTCTCGAGCTCGGCCCGCACGGCACTCTCCTGGCCGCTCTTTTCGCGAAGCTCCTCGCCGAGTCTCCGGAGCTCCACGGCGCTCTCCCCGCCCCGCCCCCGGCCGGCCGGATCGATGAATCCCCCCGTGATGGCGCCCGTCGACTCGATCAGTTCCCCGGCGAGAGTGACGAGGCGCACCCCTCCCATCTGGCTGCGGGCCCCGGCCAGGTCCTTCATGACGACCGTCTCCCCGAACACATACCAGAAGGCGGGGCGCAACTCCTCGTCGAATTTGACCAGGTCCACCGCGAATCCGACCGCGCCCGCGGACTGGGCCACGATCAAGGACTTCCCGCGGGGCCGACCGGCGAGCATCCGGTTCAGGGGCAGGAAGGTGGCGCGGCCGCGCTTTTCGGACCGCAACAGGTTGATGCACTCCTCCGCCACCTGATCGTTCTCCACCACGAGGGATTGGAACCGCGCCCCGGCCGCGACGGTCAGGGCGGTATGGTGCTCCGCCTCCACCCGGGTCAGTTCCTCCACGGTTCCCCGGATCCCGGCCAGTTTGCCGAGGTTGCGGAGGGAGAGGAGATACTCCACGGCGGCCTGCGATCCGGCTCGAGGGTTCTGGTCGGCCCGCGCCTTCAACCGCGCATCCAGCGCCATGTACCGCCGGTTGAGCTCGAGGACCTCGCTCGAAAGGGCGCGCGCCTCTTCCGACAGGGTCCGCTCCCTCGCCTTCTGCCGGAAGAGTTCCTTCTGAAGATCGGCGGAGGAGCGGTCGGTCTTCGGTCCGCCCTGCCGGCCCTGACGGATGCGGAGCTCGAGATCGCGGAGCTCCAGCTGTCGGGTCTCCTCGTCTTCCTCGGCCTGGGCCAGCTCCCGTTCGGCACTGCCGTGCTGGGCCCGGGCCGCCTCCACCGCCTGGACCGACGCCTGCCACTCGAGCGAGCGGGTCTGCTGGTCGCGCTCCTGGGTCAGAATCTTCTGGCGCAGCTCGGAGAGCCGTCCCTGGGACTTCTCCGCGCCCCCGGTGGCTTCCTTGAGAGCGGCCCGGTGGCGTTCCGCCTGACCGTCGATGTCGGCGAGCTCGCGCGCCAATTTCTGCTCCCGGGCCGCGAGCTCCGTTTCCGTACCACGGGCCTCGGCGAGCTCCTCCTCGACGGCGGCCAATCGCCGCTCGCACTCGGAGAGCGCCTCCCCGGCGCTCTGGAACTGCTGGTCGAGCCGGGCGAATCCCAACCGCTTGGCGTCGAGGTCGGCCTTGAACCGCTGCCCTTCGGCGCCGGCCCGGGCGGCGATCTCCTGCTCGACCCGATCCATATCGTGGGTCAATCGGTCCCGCTCGGACTCCTGGCGGGCCAGTCCGGTCTGCATGCCGTCGATCTCGGAGGAGACCTTGGCCAGCATCTCCCGACAACTCTCCACTTCGTGGCGGGCGAGCCTAAGGTCGGCGTGGGCGAGGCGGGCCTCGGCCTGGCGTTTCTGGTCCTGGAGCTGCTTGTACTGGATCGCCTGGAGCCGCTGGGATTCGAGCGCGCCGAGCCGCGAGCGGATCTCCCCCAGCAGGGTCTGGATCTGGGTAAGGTTGCCTTCGAGAGCGGTGCGTTTGGCATCCGCCCGTTCGAGCTCCTCGTCGTACTGGCTGATCCCGGCCAGCCGCTCCACGAGCCCTCGGCGGGGGATGGGTCCCATGGAAACGATGCGGTTGACATCCCCCTGCTGGACGAGGTTGTACCCGTCGCCGCTGAGCCGGGCGTGGGAGAGCAGAAGGTCGATCTCCGATTGGGTCGTGCGCCGGCCGTTGATGTAGAAGTACGAATAGTAGCCTTCCGGATCGCTCGGCTGCAGTTTCACGTACCGGCTGACCTCCACATCATCGGTCTCGATAGGAATCAGCCGGTCCTTGTTATCGAATACCAAGGAGACTTCGCATTCCGTTGCCGGTTTCTTCGAGGATCCTCCATTGAAGAAGAGATGGGTCAGGCGATCGGCGCGGAGCGCCTTCGAACTCGTCGGGCCGAGAACGAACAGAATGGCATCGGAGATATTCGACTTCCCCATCCCGTTCGGTCCGGCGATCCCCGTGAAGCCGGGCTGGAAGGGAATCTCGACCGACCCCGCGAACGACTTGAAATTCCGTACCTTGAGCCGCTTAAGGTGCATGTCCACTTCGCTCCAACCGAGACCAGCAACCGACCTATTTGTCCGACATATGTCGGCGGCATCAGTCAAATCTGTCTGCCATATTTAATCGTTTGTTCCGTCAGGAAGGTAGGATTGACCGGTCCTGGAACCGACGAGGTCCGGAGGCCACCCCGGCGGCAGCTCCCCGAAGGCTGACCGCAAGCCTTGCGTAGACCCCTTTACAGCCCACCGATCGGGGGGAATCACCTCGACCGGTGGGTTCATTGCGTACGTCCCACTATGGGCCGTACATTGCCTGCCTGAAACGGAAGCCTCGGAAGCTCGCCGATGGCACGCTCCAATCCTACGGATCCACGTGCGAGCCCTACCGCGACGAGAAGGAGCGCCCTCGAGAGAAGATCCTCGAGTACCTCGGCACCCACCCCCACATCCGGAGAATGGGTTGGAACACGGCCGTCGTCGGCTGGACTGGTTCGATGGGAGATTGCGGAGAAGGGGGCGAGCAGAAGCCGCTCCCCGTTGACGGGGGAGCTCCACCGGATCCTTGAGGGGGTGGCGAAGAAGCTGCGGGTGCATCGGGAGGAGCTGTATGCCCCGAACGTGAAGGTGCGGGTGCAGGGGCGATGGGTGGTGCGCCGCATCCACCGGAGCAGCGGGTCGGCGGAGCGGAAGTTCCGCCGGCTGCGCCACAGCTGCACGAGGATCACGGGGAGACGAGGGGAGAGAGGGACAGGTCCAAAGGGAAGGGCCCGGGATGCTCATGGCGAGCAGCCTGGAGGACCTTTACGGATCCCAGTTCCACCTCGAAATACGGCTCGCGCAGGTCGGTCCGGCGGCGTTGGCCGAGGCAAAAATCGACCTGCACCGGGAGGAAGCGTTCACGTCAGGCCACAAGGCTTACGGTCCGCAATAGCCTATGGTTGGACCCATGGGACAGGACCGTTCCCCGGCCGCGTCGCCGCGTCCGAAACCCACGACCCGTACACCGGGCCGCTGGAACGAGGTCACGGTCACCGGGAACGACCTTTCTCCCGAAGCCTCGACGAGCGTTCCCTGGCTCTCGCCCGAGGAGTTCGAAGAGTTCGTCCATCGGGCCACGGAGGGGACCGGCTTCAAGTTCGAGCATAGGCTGCCCCGTCGCCCGGACCTCGTGCTCGGGGAGCGCGACATCGGTTTGGACCGCGTGGCGACCCGCAATCGCTTGCTGATCGGCCTGGCGCTTGCTCTCGTCGGTATCCTGATCGTGGCCGTCGGATTCCTGTACCTTCTCCCGACCTCGGGAGCCTTCGGTCCGAACCTCCTCACCGAGTTCGCAGGCACCGCCGCCACCATGGCCGGCTTCTTGACCGCCGCCCAATCGAGGTGGGAGAGCGACCTTCTGCGCGTCCGACTGGACCCCTCGACCACGCGGGTGCACGGCCGGACCCCATCGGTCGAAGGGGAGCGGCCCACCCTGTCGGTCCGAGTGTTCACGGGCCGCGTGACCTCGAGTTCGCTCATGGGCCAAGGAAGCGCCGGAACCATCCGGTCCTTGCAGAAGGTGCTACCCGCCGCAGCACCCCCGGGCGAGGCGTCGGAGATTGCGACGCGGCTGGCCGAGCTCGTCCGGAACCGGACCCCTAGCGCGGTGGCGATGCCCCCCCTGAGGAACTCGCTCCATCAACGCTGGGCGGGTCGGCGCGCGTCCCGCCTCGTGCCACTCGCGTCCGAGGCAGGTCGTCGTGAGTGGTTCGACAATCCGCGATGGATCGTTTACCTC
>JAKAPG010000076.1:7050-7817 GCA_021823085.1 Thermoplasmata archaeon
GTGTCGTTACGATGATGGTCCCGATGATGCTCCTGTCGTTCGGCCCCCTCATCCTCTTCCTGCCCTGGAACTACGAGCGGGTCGACTTCCTCCCTGGAGGGCCCTCCACGCAATCGCTCCCCGCCGAGCCGTGGTCACCGACCGGGGCGACCAACGGACAGATTTGGTGGTACACGTACGACCCCGCCACCTATACCGAGGTGAACAACGTCCCCGTGGTCGTTGCGTTATGTCCGATAGGAATCGACACCATCCTCCCGAGCGCGTGCCGATCTGTGACCGAGGGTTCTCTGTCCCCTCTCACCCAGGGTGACCTCTCGATCACGATCTCCGCGGGGTGGCACGTCGTCGCGAACGCCACGGTCTCCGAGATCTGCTCCGGGTGTCATACGTCGGTCCGGTTCAGTTCCCCCGACGTCGCCCTCGGCCTCGCCCTCACGATCACTGGAATCGGGGTGCTTACCACCTGCGTGCTCCTTTGGGTACGGACCTTGCGGAGAGTTCGGTCGGCTTGGCCGGGGCAGGACCCGCCGGTCTGACCTCGGCGCGTGAAAGCTAAATCCTCTTCTTCGAAGGCAACCCCCGCTCCAGCGATTCGCCCGTGCGAGGTAACCCTTCACGCCGGGGCTTGACGAGCCTGGCGACTGGTTGATTGCGCTCACCGGCGACGTTTTGCACTCGCTCAGCGCGGGGGACCTGCGCCGAACCCGAAGGGATCGGGCCGACCGCTCAGTACCTCGCCCCGAGCTCGGCCAGCCCCACCCCTC
>JAKAPG010000077.1 GCA_021823085.1 Thermoplasmata archaeon
GGCTTGAAACGCACCCCGCTCCCGGACGGGGTTTCGTTTGGGGCCCTAGAGTTCCGTCTGCCGTCAGAGCCCCCGCGAGACGCTCGACCGTCTCCAGCGCATCTCTCGGCGCGGCGGCCTTGAGATGAAGCGAAAATCCGATGGCGCGCGGAGACAAAACTAGGACCGGAACGTCCGGGGCGTACCGATCGATTCCCAAGGCCGAGGGGCAGGTCAGTTTTAAATAGAACCGCTTTTCTACCCAATCGAACCACCCAGAGGAATCTCGGGGAGGAACGAATCTATGCTGACAGGGCAAACACCGATCTTGGTGCTGAAGGAAGGAACGAAGCGGGAGAAGGGGCGCGGAGCGCTCTCGAACAACATCTCGGCAGCGAAGGCGATCGCGGACTCGGTCCGTTCGACGCTCGGTCCGCGGGGACTCGACAAAATGCTCGTCGATTCGATGGGCGACGTCGTCGTCACCAACGACGGGGTCACGATCCTCAAGGAAATGGATGTCGAGCACCCGGCCGCGAAGATGCTGGTCGAGGTCGCGAAGACCCAGGACCAGGAAGCGGGCGACGGCACCACCACCGCCGTCGTGCTCACCGGCGAGCTGCTGAAGCGCGCCGAGGGGCTTATCGAGCAGAACATCCACCCGACCATCATCAGCCAGGGCTACCGACTTGCTTCCCAGAAGGCGCTCGAGGTCCTCGACCAGATTGCGCAGCCGATCAAGATCGAGGATCACGCGATGCTCAAGGAGATCGCGGAGACCGCGATGGGCTCGAAGTCGGTCAGCTTCAACCGCGAGCTCCTAGGTGAGGTCGCGGTCAGGGCCGTGACCGCGGTGGCCGAGAAGAAGGACGCGAAGTACTCGGTCGACCTCGACAACATCCAGCTCATCAAGAAGCAGGGCGGAGCGATCGGCGACACCCAGCTCATCGAGGGCGTCATCGTGGACAAGGAGAAGGTCCACTCGGGGATGCCGACGCACGTCGCCAACCCGAAGATCGCGCTCTTGGACGCGGCCCTCGAGATCAAGAAAACCGAGATTGACGCGAAGATCGAGATCAACGACCCGACCCAGCTCAACGCCTTCCTCGCCGAGGAGGAGAACATGCTGCGCCGGATGGTCGACCAGGTGAAGAAGTCCGGAGCGAACGTGGTCTTCTGTCAGAAGGGCATCGACGACCTCGCCCAGCACTTCCTCGCGAAGGAAGGGATCTACGGAGTCCGCCGCGTGAAGAAGTCGGACATGGACAAGCTCGCGAAGGCGACGGGCGCGAACGTCGTGAGCAAGGTCAGCGAGCTCACCGCCGACGACATCGGCACGGCCGGCGCCGTCGAGGAACGCAAGATCGGGGAGGACTCCCTGACCTTCGTCACCGGCGCCAAGAAGGCGCGGGCGGTCAGCATCCTCATCCGCGGTGGGACCGAGCACGTCCTGGACGAGATCGAGCGCTCGCTCGACGACGCCCTCAACGTGGTCGCCGTGGCGGTCGAGGATGGGAAGTTCGTCTACGGGGGCGGCGCGACCGCAGCCGAGCTCGCCCTCCAGCTCCGCGACCACGCGGCGAAGGTCGGCGGACGCGAGCAGATCGCGTTCGAGAGCTTCGCGGAGTCCCTCGAGACGGTCCCCCGGACCCTCGCGGAGAACGCGGGACTCGACCCGATCGACATCCTGATCGAGCTACGGAAGTCGCACAAGGCGGGTAAGAAGTCCTCGGGCGTCAACGTGCACGCGGGCAAGATCGACGACATGAGCTCGCTCAAGATCCTCGAGCCGATCCGCGTCGGGCGCCAGGCGATCGAGAGCGCGACCGACGCCGCGGTGATGATCCTGAGGATCGACGACGTCATCGCGTCCAAGTCGTCTCCCCCTCCCTCCGGCGGTCCGGGTGGCCCGGGAGGCCCCGGCGGCGGTGGAATGGGAGGCATGGGCGGAATGGGCGGCGGCGACTTCGAGGACTAGACGGGTCGCGCTGCGAACCTCGTCCAACCCTTTCCTTGCGCCCCCGGCCCGAAGCCGGGGGCGTTCTCGTGCCCCCGACTAATCGGAAGCCAACGATCGATAGATCGCCGCGTACCGCTCCACGACGTCGTTCCAGTCCCACGAGCGTGCGAGGAGTCGGGCCCGGGCGGCGACCTCCTCGCGACGTTCGGCGCGGTGTGCGAGGGTCTCCCGAACCGCGTCGGCGAATTCCAACGGGTCCGTAGCGATGCGACCTCCCCCGAGTCCGGCCAGCGCCGGCGCGACGCCCGTGGGATAGGCGACGAAGGTGAGCCCGCTCCCGAGCGCCTCGAGCAGGGCGAGCCCGAAGCCTTCGTAGCTCGAGCCCTGCACGTACACGTCCGCCGCGCGGAGCGCGGCCAATTGCTCGGGGCGCGCGAGCGGGCCGACGTAGCGGAATTCGATTCCGAGCTCGTGGGCCCGGGACTCGAGGTACGCTCGATCGTAGGGGCTCCCCGCGACATCCCGGCCCGTTACGACCAGGGCGAGCTCGCGTCGCAGGGGCGCGATCCCTGCGAGCACCCGGTCGAGCCGCTTGTTCTCCCAGGTGCCCCCGCACGAGATCGCCACGGACCGTCGCGTGATCTTCCACTGTGCGCGCAGATCCGATGACGCCGGAGTGTCCGTCAACTCGAGGAAGTCGATCCCCTCGCCGACGAGATGCACCCTTCTCGGATCGTACCCGAACGAGACGATCTGCTCGACTTCGTGGTCGGTGAGAGCGAGGTATGCCCCGAACGAGCGCAGGGCGAAGGGAAGGTAGCGTTCGAAGTAGAGGCGGTTCCCGAGTCCCCCCTTCATCTCGAGCTGGTAGAACCCGTGCGTCGTGATCGCCTTGGGCTGAGGGACGAACGGCGCGATCGGGAAGAGGTAGTCGGCGGACCAGATGCGGTTCCCGCTCAGATGCAAGAGGTCGAAGTCGAGCTCGCGAAGCGTCCGAAGATAATGTTCCGGCTGGCGAAAGCGACCCACCGTCCGCATCCCGATGCGGTGGATCTCGATCCCCCCTACGGTCTCCGCGTCGGGGACCCCCGATTCCCGCTGCGTCAGGACGATGGGCCGGTCCCCGCGGTGGGCCAGGGCCCGTGCGAGCCCGAGCGCCCAACGCTCCGATCCCCCCTCGGCCGGGAAGAACCGATGGCTGACGATCAGGATCCGCATCGTTCCGAGGACTTCACGGGAGGAGGGGTATATCTTCGCTCTCGCGGGGATCGGCGCGCGTCCTTGGTGGCGTCCATGTTATCCGAGCCCTCCGCGTTGGGGCGCCCTCCGGAGCCTCAGAGCCGTGCGGATCCTTCGGGTGAATTCCTGGCAGGGCGTCGGCGGAGGAGCGGAGGAGTACGTCGCGAGCATCGCCCGCGCGCTCCGGGACCGGGGACACCCGAACCATGTCGTGATGCTCACCGACATGATCCCCTCGAGCCCCGGACCGGACGAGACCTACGTCCGGGTCCCGGCGCTCGGGGTACGGCGCGCCGTGAGCGACCTGCTTCCGCAGCCCGAAGTGCGCGCCGCGCTCGAACGAGCCGTGCGCGACTTCCGCCCGGATCTCGTGCACCTCCATCATTTCGACGCCGGATTCATGACGATCGCTCGATGGGTCTCGAGCCTCGCCGTTCCTGTCGTGATGACCGCGCACGATGCGGAACTGGTGTGCCCGAACGGTTCGCTGATGCGTCCGGGCCACGTCGTCTGCGAGGGAGGGATCCTCCCCCGTTGTCAGTTCACCGGGTGCGACGTCGGCTACGGTCTGCCCTACGAGCTCACCCAACGCGCGAGCTTCGATCGGCAGGTCTCCGGCCGGGTTCGTGCGTACTTTTGCCCCAGCCGTGCGCTCACGAACTACCTGCACTCGAACGGCTATCGGCCCGCCGTCCACCTCCCGTCCTACGCGCCTCTGCCGGAGTCCGTTCGCGCGGCGCCCGCCCCCGAGCCCGCGGCGGACCTGCCGCCCACGGTCGGTTTCCTCGGGAGGATCGAGTGGTACAAGGGCCTCGACCCCCTCCTCCGGTCGATTCGGATCTTGGCGTCGCGGTTTCCGGACGTTCGTCTCGACGTCGCGGGGGTCGGGCCGGCGCAACCCGGCATGGCGGAGCTCGCGCGCGAGCTCGGCATCTCGGATCGCGTGGTCTTTCGGGGCCAGGTGCGCGGGGAAGAGAAGGAGCGCTGGTTCCAAGGCATCCATGTGCTCGCGTTCCCTTCGACGTGGTTTGAGAACCTCGCATTCTCCGCCCAGGAATCGCTGGCGCGAGGGCGTCCTGCGGTGGGAAGTGCGATCGGCGGCAACGCTGAGATCGTCCGGGACGGCGAGTCCGGTCGGATCGTGCCGGTCGCGGACCCCGCCGCGCTGGCCGCCGCTCTCGGGGAGATTCTGGGGTCGCCGTCGGTGCGCCGGGAGATGGGGCAACGTGGCCGCGCCCGAATCCTGAGCGAGTTCACTCCGGAGCGCCACCTCGGCCGCCTGCTCTCGGCCTACGAGGCGGTGCTCCGGGGCCGAGTGCGCAGCTCGCCGATCGACGCCGAGGACCTGAACCGTCCGTCGTCCTAGACCCGCCGCTCGGCCGGAAAGGCTGATGGCCGAGTCTCCTTCGTCCTTGGCCCATGCCGAAGCTCGGAGTGACGGGTGCGGCGGGGTACATCGGCCATCTGCTCAGTCGCACGGCCCTCGCACAAGGATGGGAGGTCCGCGGGGTCGACGACCTGACCGGGCCGATCTCGCTCCCGCCCGAAGGCATCCCGCTCGTCCGGGCCGACTTCTCTTCCGCGGAGGCGTTGCGCTCCTTCGAGGGAGTCGATGCCGTCGCGCACCTCGGAGCGGTCTCCGGCGTCATGCCCTGTGCGAACGACCCCTCGGGCACGCGAGCCGTGAACGTGGACGGGACCGCCCGGCTCATCGACTGGTGTCGAGGGCGGCACGTCCCCGTCGCGTTTGCGAGCAGCCTCGCCGTAGTGGGAGTCCCGGCCCGGATGCCGATCACGGAGGAGACCCCGCCCGCGCCCACGCATGAGTACGCACGACAGAAGGCCGAGGGCGAGGGGCTCGTGGACACGCTCCGCCGCGCCGGGGTTCCGGCGGCGGCGGTGCGGATGAGCAACGTCTACGGCTCCTACGCGGCCGGCCCGCGCACGATTGCGAAGGGCAACGTTTTGAACGAGTTCGCCCGGCAGATGCTCTCCGGGCATCTTCGGGTGAACGCTCCCGGCACACAGCGCCGCGACTTCATCCAAATCGAGGACGTGATCCGGGGGTGGCTTGCCGTCGCGGATCGACTGCGGCGCGGGGCCCCGACGGAGCCCACGTACCTGTTCGCGAGCGGATCGAGCGCTTCGGTGCTCGAGATCGCGGATCGGGTGGCCCACGCATGGCGCTCCTGCCACCCGGCTCGGCCTCCCCTCGCGATCGATGTCGTCGACAATCCCCGCGGTTCGATCGAACTGCTGGCCGAGCGCTTCGAGGTCGATCCGTCGCGGACATGGGCCTCGCTCGGGATCCGGCCGGCCCACCGTCTCTCCGAGGATATTTCGCGGCTCGTCTCCTCGACCGGTCCGGAGCGGAGCGATTGACGGAAGTCGAGCCCCGCGAGCTCGCGCGCCGGCTTAATAACAGGAGCACGCGCTCGCCCGGGGAGGTCCTCGATGCCGTTGGAAAAGATCGAGGAGTCTCCGATCCTCGCCCTCGTTGCCCGGGTCTTCGAGATGCGTCGGCGCGGCGAGGAGGTCCTGGCGCTGCACATCGGCGAGCCCGATTTCGATACCCCCGTCGGCATCCGCCGGGCGGCGTCCCGATCGATGAACTCCGGCCGAACGCACTACGTGAGCGCGCAGGGCTCGCCCGGCCTTCGGGCCGCAATCGCCGACCGGCTTCGCCGGCGGCACGGAATCCCCGCCCGACCCGAGACGGTGGTGGTGCTTCCCGCGAAGTTCGCGATCTACGCGTCGCTCCTCGCGACCGTATCTCCCGGGGACGAAGTACTCCTCGCGGATCCCACCTACCTCCTTTCCCAGCCCACGCAGCTCGTCGGAGCGCAACCGGTCTACTTCCCGCTGCGGGAGGACTTCTCGTTCGACCTGAACGCAGCGCGCCGGGCCACCACTCCTCGGACGCGAGCGATCGTCCTGGTCACTCCGGCCAATCCCACCGGCACGATGCTGACCCGCGCCGACATCGAGGGGATCCTCGACCTCGCCCGGCGCCACCGGATGGTCGTGATCAGCGACGAGACGTATGAGTCGCTCGTCTACGAGGGCGAGCACGTCGCTCCCGCGGCGCTGGCGGACGCGGATCCCGCGGTGATCACGATCGGCAGCTTCTCGAAGGTCTACTCGATGACCGGCTGGCGGATCGGTTATGCGGTCGCACCGGAGCCGATCGCCGCGCGGCTCGTCAAGATCATCGAGCATACGCTCTCCTGCCTCCCCCCGTTCATCCAGGACGCGGCCGAGTGGGCGCTCGGGCACGCCGGAAAGGACGAGGAACGATTCCGCGCGACGTTCCGGGAACGACGCGATCATCTCGCCGAGAAGCTGTCCGAGGTCCGCGGGCTCTCCTTCGCCCGTCCCCCGGGCGCGTTCTACATCTTTCCGAAGTACGACCTTCCGCTCTCCTCGATCGAGTTCAGCGCGGCGTTGCTCAACGAAGAGCGGCTCGCGGTCGTCCCCGGCATCGCGTTCGGCCCCCACGGGGAGCACCACTTCCGAATCTCGTATTCGAGCGACATCCCCACGTTGGACCGGGCGGTACTCCGGCTCGACCGGTTCCTCCAACGGCATCGGGGCTCCCGCGCCTAGCCCCCGCCCGGTTCTTGTACTCCGTCCGGCTCGCGGATGCGATGAGCGATCCGCGTCGCATCCACGACCTGAGTGCACGGTTGGAGACCCACATGCCGGTCTGGGCGAGCGCCCCGCTCCCGGTCTTCGAGCCGGTGGGAGTCGTCGCTCGGGACGGCTTCTCGATCGAGCAGATCCGCTGCACGAGCCACACGGGAACCCACGTCGATGCTCCGTACCACTTCCTCGAGGACGGGCTCACGGTCGATGCGATCCCTCCCGAGAGGCTGGTGGGGTCGGCCGTGATGATGGACCTTCGCGACGAAGCCAGGGGGGACCGGATCCCTGTCCAAGCTCTCGCCCGGCACTGGCCGAGCGGACCGTCGCCGGAGATCGTGCTGCTCCGGACCGGCTGGAGCGAGATACGCGCGCCCACGCGGAAGTACCTCTACGAGTTCCCGGGTCTCGACCCCGAGGGGGCGACGTGGCTGGCGGACAAGCGGGTTCGTGCCGTCGGGACCGACGCTCTCGGGATCGACCCCTACTCCAATCCCACGTTCGAGGCGCACAAGGTACTCCTCGGAAAGGGCATCTACCTCATCGAGGCGCTGGCCAACCTCTCGGCCCTGAAGGAGGGCCAGCGATACACGCTGTTCGTCGGGCCTCTCAAGATCGCCGGTGGGAGCGGCGCCATGGCACGCGTCTTGGCCCTCGAGTAAGGAGCCCCGCCGTGGAGACCGGACTTCGCGGGGCGCGGGTCTTGGTGACCGCGTCGAGCCGGGGCATCGGCTTCGGTATCGCGGAGGGATTCGTCGCGGAAGGCGCCCGGGTCGTGCTGAACTCCTCGAACGCGACGCGCCTGGAGGCCGCCGTAGCCCGACTCCGCCCGCGGGGCGATGTCCGAGGAATCCTCGGGGACCTGTCCCGGCGCGAGGATCTCGACCGCTTGGTCGACGGGACGCTGAGCCATCTCGGCGGGATCGACACCCTTGTCTACGTGACCGGATCCCCGAAGCCCGGGGGCTACCTCGAACAG
>JAKAPG010000078.1 GCA_021823085.1 Thermoplasmata archaeon
CCGGTCTCGGTCAGCGTCGCTCGCCCGTCGTCGACCGTTACGAGGTCGAGGACCTCGGCGAAGTCGACGGACGGAAGGATCTCGTCGATCTCGAGGTCGAGATCGTCCGCGAGCCGGGCGATGTCCTCGGAGCCCTTGTGGGCTTTCAGGAGGACGACGAGCCCCGTGACCTCGGAGACGGAGCTCTTGGGAAAGCTCGTCGGCATTCGGTTTTCTTTACCTCAGCAGGCATAGGCGGGAGCGCGCTAATAAAGGGTCGTCTACGGGAAAGGAAAGGGCTTAAGCGGAAGTGGTCCCCGGGGCCCCCGGTGGTTTGGCGTGAGCTCCCTCGGTGATGAGGGCGTACACGTGGTCGGTCAGCTGGTAGAACGCATCGGACTTGCGCTCGCGCGGGCGCGGTAGGTCGACCCGGACGTCTTCCAGGACCTGGGCGGGCCGACGGGAGAGCACGATCACCCGATCGGAGAGCGAGATCGCTTCCTCGATGTTGTGGGTCACGAGGATCACCCCCTCGGGAGGTAGCCCCGGGTCCTGCCAGAGCTGGAGCACTTCCTCTCGAAGACCCTCGGCGGTCAGCGCATCGAGCGCGCTGAACGGCTCGTCCATCAGAAGGAGCGTCGGATCGACGGCGAGCGCCCGGGCCAACCCCACGCGCTGCCGCATTCCTCCGGAGAGTTCCCGCGGGTACGCTTCCTCGAAGCCTACGAGACCCGTGACCGAGATGTATCGCTCGACGGTCGCCCGGATCTGATCGGGGGCCCGGTGGAGGGCCTCCAGACCGAAACCAACGTTCTCCCGGACCGTGAGCCACGGATAGAGCGCGAAGTTCTGGAAGACCATCGCCATGTCGAGGTTGACCGACGTGACCGGGCGACCCCGGAAGCGGATCTCGCCCTGGGTGGGGCGGTCGAGCCCCTGGATGAGACGGAGCAGCGTCGACTTGCCGCAACCGGACGGCCCGACGATGGAGACGAACTCCGCGTCGTTGACGCGGAAGCTGATGTCCTGCATGATCATCATCTGACCGTGCCGAACGGCGAAGCTCTTCCCGACGCGATCCACTTCGATCAGCACGATTCATCACCTCCGCGGGATCCGCCGTTCAATCGTACCGGTACTTCGTCGTCGCCCGGCGGTACAGGGGCTTCCATATCAGCGTGTTGATGGCGACGACGGTGACGACCAGCGTGAACAACGCTGCGACCAAGAGAGGATACCCGTTGGGTTCGTAGTAGCCGACGTCGATCAACGCACCCACGCCGAACAGCTGGAACGTCGGATGGCCGGCGGCCTGGAGGTACTCCGCGACGATCAGGGTGTTCCATCCTCCACCGAAGGCGGTGATCGCGCCGGTCACGATCGCGGCGAACGAGCCGGGCAGCAGCACCCTTCGGAGCATCTGGCGATCGTCGAGTCCATAGGAGCGCGCCGCCTCCTGGAGGTCGGGCGGGACGCTCCGGAGCCCGGCAAGGATGTTGAAGAAGAGGTACCAGATCATTCCCGTCAAGAGCATGAACACGGCCGCGCCCTCCGGGGAGATGTAGGGGACCAGCTCGAAAATGATCACAGGGAAGAACGCCGTTGCCGGGATCGAGGCGACGACCTCGATGGTCGGAAGGCCGACATGGGGCCCGCCGGTAGGGCGGGTGAGCCAGAGGGCGAGAGGAAGGGCGATCGCGAACGACACAGCGAAGGCGGCCACGACCCGGAGGATGGACGCTCCCATCGCCAACGGCAGCGACAGAATCTGGGCTCGAACGCTCGCCACGATCGGAATGGCATACACGTGGAAGACCGCGACCGCGATGGAGATCAGGATCAGCCAAATGACAACCAGCAGGGCCCCGAGCCCGATGTAGCTCAGCGCGCTGCGCACGCGCGGGCGTTCTCGCACGCGCCCTCCGCGCGCCGTGAACGTGACGATCTGCGCGAAGGGCGAGCCGATGCGGCTCATGCCCGTGCGGAACCCGTGCGTTACGTACGCCGCCGCGCGCCGGGCGCGCCCCATCCGGCCCATGCCGCCTTCCCCGGCCTCTCCCTCGCCGCTCGGCGCCTGGTCGTAACGGTATCGTTCGGCGAGTCGACCGAGAGGGCGCCAGAGGAGAAAATCCATCGCGGCGATCAGCGCGATGAGCAGGATGATGCCGGCGACGAACTCCGGGGTGTCCCCGTTGCCGGCGGCAAAGAAAAGGTAGCTCCCGATGCCCCGCAGCGCGATCGAGCTGTGCCCCGCGGTGAAGATCTCCGCCTCGACCAGGAAGAACCAACCGCCGGTCCAGGAAAGGATGGAGTTGTAGACGAGCCGGTTGACGGTGGCCGGATAGATGAGGCGGCGCACGCGCTGAAACCCGGTGGAGCCGAACGAGTCCGCGGCCTCCCGCAACTCGGTAGGGATCGACCGGAGCGATTCGTACACCCCAAAGACCATGTTCCAGGACATCGAGGTGAAGATCAGGAAGATGCTCGCGAAGTTCGGACCGAGCCAGCTGACTCCGCTGTAGTCGAAAATGACGATGAAGATCGAGATCGCCACGGGAAAGAAGCCGAGGATTGGGATCGATTGGAGAATGTCGAGGACCGGTATCATCACGCGCTCCGCGGGCCGGCGAGTCGCGGCATAGTAGCCGTAGCCGAGCGCGAAGCCGAGGCTCATCGCGTACGCCGCGACCATCCGGGTGAACGAGTAGCTGAGATCGAGCGCGGCCGTCGGGAAGTAGCTGAGGAAGGCGCTCCCCCCCGCACCGAACGTGATCGCGGCCGCGGGGACGGTGATCGCCGCGATCGCCGCGTACACCACCACGGCCCGCCGTGCCGAGCGGGACCAGTCAGCGGGAGCGGACGAACCGCGCGGACCCACTGAGACCGGCCCAGAAGGGGCCGACGCGCTCGTCGGTTCGGCGATGACCGCGGATGCGCACACGGTCGGACCCTCCTCCATGCGAAACCGGACGGGGCATGGCGAATGCGCGACGCCCCACCGTGTATTTGTGCGGAGCGGTCGCACCGGCGCGGGGGTGTGCCGCGAGGCACGGAAACCGGAGCGCCCGCGCTCCTCGGTCGGGGAACCGTTAAGAACCGACCCCCGCTCCGGCGCCGCGTAGCCCCGTAGTGTAGTGGCCAATCATGCGAGACTCTGGATCTCGCGACGCAGGTTCGAACGCCGCGCGCGAACTCACAGCCGCGGGCCGAAACTCCTGCCGGGGCTACTCCGCCGGAAGGCGAGGATTCACGATGCGGGGGTGCTCCAGCTCGGCCAAACCGGACCGCCTTCGGCCCGGGGCCTCCGAGGCAGGGCTTAGGACCCTGTTGCCTAGGGCATGCGCCGGTTCAAATGGTCCGACGGACGTTGTTCCCTCGGCCCGGAGATTCCGGCCCCCCGCATCCGTCCGGAGCTAGCGTATGGCGTCGGCCGCTGCCGCAACTCCCGCGTGCGCAGTCCGGACGCCGGAGGAGCTGCGACGGCTCACTGCCACCGAGGTCGACGCGCTGATCGACGTCCTCGAGGTGTCGGTCCCGACCACACCCCCGTGGATCGATCTGGCAAGCACCCGGGCTCGCGAAGCGATCGTGTTCGGCGATTCCCACGGCGATTGGCGCAGTACGATGAGCGCGGTGAGGACGTTCGAAGGCACTCCCTCAGCGGCCCTCGTGGGACTCGGCGATTACGTGGACCGGACCCCACAAGACTGCCCCAACGGTTCGGCCCTGAACGCGCTCTACCTTCTCGAGCTCGCTGCGGCCTACGCTCCACGGGTCGTTCTCATCCGAGGCAACCACGAGACGACGAACCTCTTGCCGGTCAGGCCGCGGAGCTTGGAAGACGAAGTCGACGCGGCCTGGGGCCGCTCTCCGCCCCGCGCCGAAAGGATCGTTCGGTTGCTCAACCGCGGACCGATCGCGGCGTCGAGCGCTTCCGGCGCCTACCTCGCGCACGCGGGATTCCCTCGCGCGCCCGGGCTCGACCCCTGGACCCGGGCGATCGATCCTTCCGACCCGACCCGCCTCGCGGAGATCGTTTGGGCCGACTGCGCTGCGAGCCACAACCGCCGGGGGGTCGCCCCACCGTTCGGCGAGTCCGAAACCCTCGACTTCCTCGCGCGCGCCGGGCTCAGGCTCTTCCTCCGCGGGCACGATCCGGACCTGACCCGCCGGCCCATCTACGGAGGACACTGCATCACCCTGCACACGACCCGGTACTACCAGCGCTACGCGGGCGTGATCCTGGCTCGTCTCCCCCTCGACCGCGCAATCGCTTCGGTCGCCGACCTCCGGATCGAGGAAGTGCCGCCGGCGAAATCGAGCGCGTAGGCGGGCTCCCGCCCGGAACCCGCTACTTCGAGTCCTTCGGAGCGGGGGAGGGCGTTGCGCCGGCCTCGTCGTTGCCGTTCGCCGGGGGCCTCTCGAGGACGTACGGGAGATACGGATGCCGCGGAAGGTACTCGCTGGGCCGCTGTCCGGTGAGACCGTAGATCACCTTCTCCGCGACGCGACAGGCGTTGTCGGCGATTCGCTCGAAGTGACGCGCGATCAGGATCTCGTTGCTGGTATGTTGGCCCGAGAGTGGGTCGAAGAGGAGCTGCCGGACGGCGATGCGGTTTGTCTCCCGATGCATCCGGTCGATTTCGTCGTCGCGATCGAAGAGCGATCGAGCGAGGTCGACCTTGTCGTGCTCGAGCGCGTCCAGGACGAGGGCGACCTGCGACTCGGCGAGGATGTCCATGTTCTGCAGGTGGTCCCGCAGTTCGGGGAGGTCCGGCTTGACCTCGGGTGTCGTGATCCGGGCGATGTCGAAGCCGAGACGCCCCATCCGGTCGAGATACGTCGTCGCCTTGAGGATCCCTACGGCGACCCGCAGGTCGCCTCCGGCCGGCCTACGCAGCAGCAGGAAGGCGATCGTCTCATGCTCGATGTCCTCTTCGTACTTCGCAAGGCGCGTGTCCCGGTCCAAGACCGTTTGCGCGAGCTTCAGGTCGGAACGCTGGAATGCCACCCAGCCATCGTGGATCATCCCCAGCGCCCAATGGCCCATCTCGACGGAGTGGGCCTTCAGCTGGGCGATCTCGCGCTCGTTCCCTCGGGGCCCCTCGCTGGGAGTCGGCGGTACGTCCGTCATCCGAACCTTCCCGTGATGTACTCTTCCGTCAGCCGTTCCTTGGGCCGCTCGAACAGCTCCTCGGTTGGCCCCACCTCGACGAGTCGGCCCTCGTAGAGGAACGCGGTCCGGTCCGCCACGCGGGTCGCCTGCAACAGATTGTGGGTGACGATGATGACGCACAGGGATTTGTCGAGCTCCGTGATCAGCGACTCGACCGATTTCGCCGCCTGAGGATCGAGGCTCGCGGTGGGTTCGTCGAGCAGCAGCACGCGGGGCTGAACGGCCAGGGCACGGGCGATGCACAATCGCTGCTGTTGGCCGCCCGAGAGCTCGAGCGCGGGTCGGTACAGGTCGTCGCCGACCTGGTCCCAGAGAGCCGCACGCTGGATCGATTCGATCACGCGTTCGTGGAGGGTCTCCTCGTCGAACTTGGCGATTCGCAGCCCGAAGGCGACGTTCTCGTACACCGTCATCGGAAAGACGACCGGGCGCTGGAAGACCATTCCGATCTTCTGTCGGACGATCACCGGGCTCACCGCCGGGTCGTAGATGTTCTGACCCCGGTAGAGGACCTCTCCTTCGATCGAGAGGCCCGGGCTCAGCTCGGTCATGCGGTTGAGCGTCCGGATGAGTGTGGTCTTCCCGCACCCCGACGGCCCGATGATCGCCGTGGTCATCCGATCCGGAAAGTCGAGCGTGATATCCTCGAGGATCGCACGGCTCGAGGTCCGGACGCCGAGCCCCCGAGTGGCCATCACGGTCGGACCGGAGCCGACCGGTATGTCGACCGCGCTCACGACAACAGCCCCCGAAGACGCCGGCGATAGTGCTCGGCGACCCATTGCAGGGCCACGTTCACCACAATCACGATCATCATGATCATGAACGCTGCCTGGAAGGCCAGCGCGAGCAGGGTACCGAGGCCGGCGGGTTGTTGGTAGAACAACCAGATCGCCCCGGTAAGGAAGCTGGTCTGGGAGAAGAGGCCGGTCAACGGAGTGCTGCTCCACCCCGCCGTGTAGATGAGGGGAGCCGTTTCACCGAGCCCGAGCGCCATCGCGAGGATGATGCCTGTCAGGATCGTCGGAAGCGCGATCGGGAACGCCACCCGGCCGAGGTACTGGATGCGGCGCGAACCGAGCGCGAGCGCCGCCTCGCGATGCGTGGCCGGGACGGCGGAGAATGCGAGGTCGCTCGTGCGGTAGATGAACGGCACCATCAGGACCGAGAGCGTGATCGCGCCCCCGAGCACCGTGAAGCCCCACCCCGTGTAGAGCACGAGCAGGAAGTAGCCGAAGTACCCCAGGACGATCGCCGGGATGCCGGCGAGCACGTTTCCCGCGGTCCGCCCGATCTGCGCGACCCGGGGCGAAGCGTACTCGGCCGTGTACAACCCCGCGAGGATTCCGACCGCCGTCGCGATCGCCGTGGAGAGTGCGATCAAGGTGAGGGTCCCGATGATCATCGCGTGAAGTCCGCCCGAGTTCCCGATCTGGTTCTCCGTCAGGACCGACCAGCTCATCGTCGGAAGTGCTCTTTCCGAGATCCAGTAGATCATGTCCCCCAACGGTACGAGCACGGCGACAAACGGGAGGAGGAGCAACCACTGCGCGAGCCGGTCCGTCAGGATCCGCCGCCGAGTATGCGCCGGGGTCGCCAGGAGCTCGTGCTCGGAGACGCTCGGAGTGCTCATCACCCCGCCCTCGAGACCATCACCGTCTGGTCCGCTCCCGACGCGCGCTGGCCAATGATGTTCACGATCGCCACGAACGCAAGGAGTACGATCGCGAACTCGGTCAGAGCGTCCAACAGCACGGGATAGCGGAATGCGCTGTCGAGCTGGTAGAAGATGTAGGAGGCGAGCGTGGTCGAGGGTTCGTACAGGTTGCGCGGGATGTACGTCGAGGCGCCGATGACCATCGCGACCGCCACGCTCTCTCCGATCGCGCGGCCGAACCCTAGGAAGACCGCGCCGTAGAGTCCCCGGCGCGCTACGCGCATCCGCACCCGGCGAACCACCTCCCATTGGGTCGCCCCCAGCGCGAGGCCCGCCTCGACGAGATCGTGGGGGACGCTCCGGAGCGACTCGCGCATCACCGCCGTGGTGATCGGCACGATCATGAAGATGAGGACGAAGATCGCGAGAAGCGAGCCAACCCCCCCGGGATACAGCTCTCCGCCGAAGCCCGGCAGCCAATACAGGAAGCCTTGGAGCGTCGGTTGGACCGTGCTTCCAAAGTAGGGGGCGAGAATGACGTAGCCCCAGATCCCGAACACGACGCTGGGGATCCCCGCGAGAAGGTTCGTGAGGATGGTCAGTACCCGGCCGGCGGCCGGTGGCAGGTAAACCACGATCGCGACGGCCATCGCGATGCTGAGACCGGCCGCCACGAGCAGGGCCGGCAGGGCCACCAAGAGGGAGTCCGCGAGGAACAGACCGACCCCGAAGACATTCTGGGAGGAATCGATCGGGTTGAAGTTGAAGCGAACCCCGAAGAACGAGAGGCCGAACCACGTGAGATGGCTCGCGTAGATGAGGACAGCGGCGACGAGAAGCACGAGGATGAATGGTACGAGCGCGACCGGTTGGGAGAGCCCGGCGAGCACCCGCCGC
>JAKAPG010000079.1 GCA_021823085.1 Thermoplasmata archaeon
AGATGGCATTATATAGTAATGCAAACATCCTACTACTGCCAAACGGAGGCAACCATGACGACCGAACTAGCTCCCATCGAGAGCGACCTGCTGCCGTGGACCGATTTCGGCCGAGCGTTCGAGAGCCTGAGCCACGCCTTCTTCGAGCCGTTCGCCCTTCGCGCACCGGAGCGCTCGCTCCGCGCGGCGAGGGCCGACGTCGAAGAGACCCCGACCGCCTACAAGCTCGCTGTCGAGGTGCCCGGCATCCCGAAGGAGAACCTCGCGGTGACCGTCCGCGACCAGGTGGTCGAGATCCGCGGCGAGTTCACGAACGCGTCCGAGACGAAAGAGAGCAACTACGTCCGCCGCGAGCGCAACTACTCGGGCTACTACCGAACCTTCGCCCTTCCCGAGCCGATCGTCGCCGACAAGGTCGTGGCCAAGGTGGACAACGGCGTGCTGACGCTGGAGCTGCCCAAGCAACAGCCGCAGCCCGAGTCGACCGGGGTCAAGGTTCCGATCCAGTAGAACGGTCTCCAACCCCTTCGACCCGCTCCTCCCTCTCGGAGGGGCGGGCGGCCCCCCGGGCGACGTTCAGCCGAAACCGGGAAGCGACTTCTGATCCTTACCCGTGCCGGGCCGCGCCGGGAGCTTGCGCAGCTCCTTCGGGCAGTCGACCAGGCGGATCAGCGGCGTCGATTGGACGATGTAGGTCGGCAGGCCGGTGTTCGGCTCGTTTCCGGCCCTGAGGATGTTCATGATCTCGAGGCGGACCTCGATGATCGCCCCGTCCTTGAGCTTCAGGCGGAACTTGCCGTCCCCCTCGATCGGCGTGTAATCGACGACCTCGGCGTTCGAGAGATCCGGGGGTGGCCCGCCGGAACTTCCGATCATGCGGTTCCCTTCACCGGTGCGCCGAGCCGTTCGGCGAGCACCGCGCGCGGGTCCTTGCCGTCGACGGTCATCCCGAGCGAGACGCACGTCCCGATGACCTGGTTCATCTTCTGTTCGATCGTCCGGCCGAAGAGATCCTCCCCCTTCGCCTCGGCGATCTTCTTCACCGCGGCGAGGCTCACGTCCCCCACGGTCTCCGTCTTCGCCTTCCCCGAGCCCTTCTCTTTCCCAGCTTCCTTGAGCAGGAGCGCGGCGACCGGCGGGCGGCCGACGGTCAGCGTGAACTCGCGCGTCTGAGGATTGACCTTGACGACGACGGGGACGCGCATCCCCTGGAACTGCGCCGTCTGCTGGTTGATCGCGGCCACGACCTGACCCACGTTGACGCCGAGCGGTCCGAGCGCCGGACCGAGCGGGGGTCCTCCCGATGCCTTCCCGCCCTCGACGAGGACGCTCACTTCATCCGCCACTCTTGCCGCCTCCCTTTTCGAGCATGCGCACGTGATCTCCCCGGACGGTGACGGGGATCGGAACGACCGCCTCGATCAGCTCGACCGTGATCTCCTCCTTCGCCTGGTCGATCTTCTTGACGCGGGCCTTCTCGCCCTTGAAGGGACCGCTGATCAGCTCGACGATGGCGCCTTCGACGAACCCTTCGACCGTGATCTGCGGCACGAGGAGAGGCTCGACCTCCTTGAGCGTCGTCTCGCCGGCGACGAGGCCCCGGGCCTTGCGGATCCCCTTGAGCATCTCGTGGACCCCTTCGAAGCTCATGCCTTCCGCGAAGACGTAGCCGCGCAGCGCGCTCGGAACGAGCATGGCGAACACCACGTCCGGTTTCTCCTCGGCCCGGGCGAGGAGCGTGTCGGCCACCTCGCGCTCGTAGCCGCGAGACGTCTTGATCGCGAGCAGCGACTGGCGAGCAACGCACGCGAGCGTGAGCTTCGCCGGGGCTCCTCCGGACTCCCCCTTCGCGGAGAGCCGGACCTCGAGCCGGTCCCCGTATCGGACTCCGACCGGAGCGGTGATCTCGAAGGAGAGCGGGACGCCCCCGTTCGCCGGGATCTCGACCTCGATCGTCTGGCGGCGCGCGAACAGCTCGACGGCCGTCCGCCGGCCGGGCGGGACCCATCGGACCGGCCACTCGGCCCCCTCGCCGGGGTAGGTCGACGTGTAGCCCACCTCGACCGTGAGCTCGGCGGGTCCGCCCTCGCCCTTCGCGCTCGATAGCACCGCGCTGAGGGTCGTCACCGTTCCGGCCGTCACGGGACGGACGGTGTCGTCCGCGGCCTTGATCGTGAGCTGCGTCGGAGCGCCCGGGCGGCCGATCGGGGAGGCGGGAGTTGGTGCTGGCGGCGTTGCGGGCGGGGTCGCCGGGGCCGGCCGGGGGACGGTCACGGCCGCCGGCTCTTCGGGGCCGAGGAGCCCGATGCCCTCGTCCTCCTCCTCGCGCGGCGGAACTTCGGCCATGTTCACCTCGGATCCGCCTGCCCTAGAGCCCCGCGAGATAGTTCGCCCAGAGCCAGGGGCCTACTGCGGTGAAGAAGATGTACATCGCGAACCCCACCAGGCCGATGATCGCCGCCCCGGCGAACGTGATCTGGAGCACGCGGACATACTCCTCGCGGGTCGGCTTGCGCGCCATCCGAAGGATGCGGCCGTACTTGCCGTGGCCGATCCGCTTGAGACGAGCGTCGAACTCGTCCTGCATCGTGCGTGCGCGGTCGATGGCTGCCATGGTCCTGCTTCCCTACGGGTTCTAACGGACCCGGTCGATCTCTTGGGAGCTCGCACCGGGGTGCGCCCCGAGAATCTGGGGGGATTTAACCCCGGTGACCACCAGCATCACCCTCATCGTGTGCTGCATCGCAGGATCGATGGCCGCACCCCAGATAATCCGTGCGTCCTTGGCCAAGGACTTCTGGACGACCTCGGCGACCTTCGCTGCCTCCCCCACCGACATGTCCGGCCCCCCGGTCACGTTCACGAGCGCGCCGGTCGCTCCGGCGATATCGACCTTGAGCAAGGGGGAGTGGATGGCCTCGTTGATCGCGTCCTCGGCCCGGTTGTCGCTCTCGGATTCGCCGATGCCGATGAGGGCGACGCCGCCGCCGCGCATGATCGTCCGAAGATCGTTGAAGTCGAGGTTGACGAGCCCGGGCCGGGTGATCAGCTCCGTGATGCCCCGGATCGCCCGCGCGAGCACGGAGTCGGCGACCTTGAACGCCGTCTGAACGGGGAGGCGCGGAACGAGTTCGAGGAGCCGGTCGTTCGGGATCGTGATGACGGTGTCGGCGACGCCGCGGAGCTTGTCGAGCCCTTCCTGGGCGTTCTCGGCGCGGACCGTCCCCTCGGAAGCGAACGGCAGCGTGCAGATCGCGATCGTGAGGGGATCGTTGCCGCTCGACTTCGCGGCCTGGGCGACGATCGGCGCGGAACCGGTGCCCGTCCCGCCTCCGAGGCCGCAGGTGATGAACACCATGTCCGAGCCCTTGAGCAGAGCCTTGAGGTCCTCCAGCGCCTCGAGCGCCGCCTTCTCGCCCACGTCCGGGAGCGCACCGGCCCCGAGGCCCCGGGTCAGCCGACGACCGAGGAGGACCTTGCGGTTGGAATGGATCGTCAAGAGATGCTGAGCGTCGGTGTTGGCGGCGATCGTCTCGGCCCCGGTAAGGCCGTCCTCGATGAGCCGGTTGATCGTGTTCGACCCGCCGCCCCCGCAGCCTACGACCCGGATGTTCACCCTCAGCGTGGCGAGCAGCTGCTCGAGCTCGGCATCGTCGCTCGACGCGCTGGCCGCCGGCCTCTCCGCCTTCTCCTTCGGGAGGTGGGAAAGGATCTCGCTCGCGAGGGGTCGCATCGGTTCTCGTTCCTCGGCGGCGCAGGGGACAGGAGCCTCTTATAAAGCGCTGTCCGATGAGAATCGGGAGTTCCGTGGACTACGCCCGCTGGGCCCCTATCTACGAACGGATCGCGGAGGAATTCGGGTTCGCTCTCGACGCCGAGCGTTCGGCCGCCGACGAACTGCGCCGGCTCCTCCCTCCCGGGGCCCGCGCCGACCCTCTGGACCGGTTGAGTCGCCGGCTCGAGGGCCGCGACGCGGTGGTGGTCGGGCAGGCGCCGGGGGCCGGGCCGCCACCGGTGTGGCGACTGCCTGCCTCCGGGGTCCGACCGGTGATCCTCGCTGCGGACGGCGCGACGGTCTCGTGCCTCACGGCGAACCTCGTCCCCGACGTCATCGTGACGGACCTTGACGGTCCGGTGGAGAGCGAGGTCACCGCGAACCATCGGGGAAGCCTCGTGGTCGTTCACGCGCACTCGGACAACCGTCCGGCCGTGCGCACCTGGGTCCCCGAGTTCTCCGGTGAGCTCGCGGGATCATGGGCCGGCCCTCCCGATCCGCAGCTGATCGACGTCGGAGGGTTCACGGACGGCGACCGGGCCGCCTATCTCGCCCAGGATCGAGGCGCCCGGCGGATCCTGCTGTGGGGCTTCGACTTCGAGCGGGTGCGGGAGAGCGAGCCCGCCGTGGTCCGGCGCAAGCTCGCCAAGCTCGCCTGGGCGGCCCGCGCGCTGGATGAGCTCGAGCGCGCGAGCGCCGCGCCGATCTTCGTCTGGCGTCGCGACGGAAGCTGGGTCCGCTACGGCGAGGAAAGGTCCGCGAAATCGACGAGGTAGACCTGGTTCGGACCGTTCTCGTAGACCGGCACGAAGGGCATCGCGCGGAACCAAGCGATCGCCGCCGCGCTCAGCGGCAGGGCAGCGCCCGATGGGTTGAGGGCGACCCCGGTGTGCATCACCGAATCGACGATCACGTAGTCAATGGGATGATGGACGTACGGTGCGGGGGAGCTTTCCAGCTCGGCCCGGGCCGCGGACCAGTTCGAGCCCGTGAAGAGCGCGGGCGTCGAATCCCACGTCGCCTGATTGTGATCGAAGCCGAAGACCATCGAGCTCAACCGGTGGTCGCTCGCGATCACGCCCGCGGGAGGAACGTTCATGCCGGTCCACATCCACAGGCCCGAATCCGCGACCGTCAGCCCCTCCTGAAAGCCCCCGAAGACCTGCTGGGGGGGGTAGACGATCGCAGCGTTGGCGGCGACGAGGACCAGCACGCCGATCGACGCGGCCACGAGCGCCCGGCGGCCGGCCCGATCGCCGATGCGGGCGAAGAGCCGCCCGATCCCGATCGCCGCCATCAGGCCGATCGGGATCATCAAATACTCCACGAAGCGGGACGCGGGGATCGCTTCGACGATCGACGAGCCTTTCGTGAGGAACGCGGCGGCCAGGACGACCCCGGCCGCGATGCCGAGCGCGATCGTCCACGTGACCGAGAGGGGGCCCAGGCGAGAGATCGTCGGGGTGCGCCGGCTCCCCGCGCACAGGATCCCGACGAGGAAGATGGGCGAGAACCACAGGACCGTCGCGGGCGTCGCGAGCTGGCTCGTTCCCGGGATCGGAACGAAGATGACGGCGGATACACCCGCGACGATGAGGATCGGGAGCAGCAGAAGGTCCCTCGACAGCGATCGGTCGGTCGGGAGACCGACCCACCCGCCCCTGCGCGGACGGAATCGACCTCGTCGCAACCCGATGAGCCCGCCGGCGACGACGACCGCGAAGAGCACGATCGCCTCGAGCGGCGCGAAATTGGCGAGGAACGAGCGGCCCAGCCCGGGGCCGATCACGTCCGAGACGAACGTCGGCGCCCCGTAGAACCAGTAGGCGAGGGTGACGGTGGCCATGCCGGCGATGAAGGCGAGCTCCCGGGTGGGGTAGCGACGGCTCCACAACCCGGGTCGCCAGAGCTCCAGGATGAGGAGCGCGCCGAGCGCGCTCAGGAGGAAGAAGAACGTCGAGAGGTGGTGCGTGACGATCAGGCTCCCGGCGGTGACGGAGAGCGGGAGGTACCAGCGAACGTCCCGTCGACTCTCCACGAACATCCACAAGGCGGCGACGACGAGGAAATCGCCCAGGGCGAGAGGCGCGGGATGGGCGATCGAGAAGACCCGCGGCATGAAGACCGACGCGAACGCGGCGCCGAGCAACGCCACGCCGTCGTGCGGGAACAGGCGGCGGAACAGAAGGAACATCGGCAGAAACGACAGCGCCGCCACGACGGGAATGATGATCGTGAGGCCGCTGAACGTGCTGAGTCCCATTCCCTCGATGCCGGCCCCCGCGAGCAGGAAGATCCCGGGGAAATCCGGGTACGCCGCGCCCCAGCCCGTGTACGCGGCGCCCGTCGGGATGTGGCCGGAAAGGACAAGGGAGCTCGTGAGCCGATAGTACTCGCCCGAGTCCGATCCGAACAACGAGAACGAGAGATACGGTTGGAGGGCGAGAAAGACGACCAGAAGGCCGAGCGCTCCGAGCCAGAGCAGTGTCTCCGGTCGCAGGTCGCTGGGGGCGTCGGGAGTACGGTCCATCCCCACCGTGCGAAACCTCCGTCTCCGATGCCGAGTCCGTTCGGTCCCGTGAGACCCGGACGCCCCGAGAACAGACCTCCGCCCATAGCTTTGTTCTCCGTACGGCCGGAGGCTCTGGGAAGGGCCCTCTCGAGGGATCCGGGATTGGGGCGGCGTGCGGCGGCCCACCGGCCGATCCGTAGACGGGGGACGTGACGCGCGAAACTCGGTATGCGTATATAGGAGGGGTTGGTGCGGTCGGCTCCGAGGACAACCGATGCCGAGCCCTTCTCGGAAGAAAACTCGCGCGCGAAGTCTCCCTATGGCCAAGCGCCGGGCGGGGCCCCGGCCGGCCCGTGCCTCTTCCAAGAAGACGGTCCCAAAGTCCGACCCCGCGCGGGCCCGGACGGCCCCGAAGAGCTCGGTGCGCACGCCGGCCCGGTCTGCGGCGGGTGCGGAGCCGGCGCCGGTCCCCGAGGTCGTCGCCCCGCGATTGCCCGGGGGGCGACGTCACCTGCTGTCGCTCGCCTTCCTTCGTGACGGGGACGAGTTCTTCGCGCGGATCGAGAGCAACGCGGGTCAGATCACCGAGTTCAAGAACCGCGCCCTCGACCAGCTCCTGACGCTGGTGGCGGGCGAGCTCGAGGATCTCCTCGAGTAGGCCAGCCCCTCCTCCGCTACGCCTGGAGATGCGGATCGATCGCTCCCGGCACGGGCATCCGCGGCCGGGGTAGGGGCTTGGACAGGTCGACCAACGGTACCCTTCGGGCGATCTCCGTCGCCATCGCCGAGCAGCCGGAAGGAGGCACTGGGCGGGCTGTGTATCCCGGGAGCGCGAGATCGTAGGTGACGACCTTCTTCTCGGCGATCGTCTCCCAGACGGCGCGGAAGATCCGATCCGCGGCGGTCCGCTCCCCGATGTGCCGGAGCAGCAGCTCGGCGGACAAGATCTCGGCGACCGGGTCGGCCCTGTCCTGACCTGCGTACTTCGGCGCCGAGCCGTGCACGGGCTCGAAGACCGCGATCTCGTCGCCGTAGATCGCGCCCGGCGCGACACCGAGCCCCCCGGCGAGCCCCGCGCACAAGTCCGAAAGGATGTCCCCGAAGAGGTTCGTGGTCACGATGACGTCGTACTCCTCGGGCTTCTTGACGAGCTGCATGCACATGTTGTCGATCAGCCGCTCCTCGGGGATGATGTCGGAATACTGCGGAGAGATCTCCCGGAACACCTGCTGGAACAGTGCCCCGGTCGTCTTCAGGATGTTCGCCTTGTGCATCGCCGTCACCGGGC
>JAKAPG010000080.1 GCA_021823085.1 Thermoplasmata archaeon
CGCGGACGCGGAGCATGAGGAGGGGGCATCGCCTCCTCCGGGAAAGTACTTCCGCTAGAGTTCAGGAATCCCGAACTCTCCCACTAGACACGGCACTAGGGGAACGTCGACCGTTCGAACGGGACCTCGTCGAGGAGCGGACCGGAGCCGATCTCCTCCGCGATCCGCTCGATCTCGGGGGAGGGGCTGTGATCCTTCGTCCAATGGGGCACCCGGGAGCGGAGCGCGGCGAGAGCGGCCTGGCTGCCGCGGCCCCCGCGCGCAGGTCGCCGGAGGTCGAGGGCCTGACCGGCGACGAGCCACTCGATCGCCACGATCCGGCGGGCATTCCGGAGGATCCGGTGCAGCTTCGCCCCGGCCCACGCTCCCATGCTCACGAAATCCTCCTGATCGGCGGAGGTCGGGATGCTCTGTGCGCTCGCGGGGTAGGCGAGGGTCGCGCTCTCGTTGACGAGGGCGGCCGCGACGGTCTGCGGGATCATGAATCCCGAGCTGAGTCCTCCCTCGGGGGCGAGGAACGCCGGCAGCCCTCGGTTGAGCGCGGGATGGACGAGGCGCGAGATCCTTCTCTCGGAGAACGCCCCGAGCGTGTGGACGGCCAGGGCCAACGAATCCATCGCCCAGGCGAGCGATTGGCCGTGGAAGTTCCCGCCGTTGACGAATTCTCCCTCGAAGAGAAGGGGGTTGTCGGTCGTGGCATTGAGCTCGCCGTCTAGGACCGTGCGGGCGGCCCGCAAGGCGTGACGGACCGGTGCGAGAACCTGCGGGATGCAGCGCAGCGTATAGGGGTCCTGCCCGATCCACTCCCGTCGTTTCGTCGCGAGCTCGCTTCCGATAAGCATCGACCGCATCGCGCGGGCGATCGCCCGCTCCTCGGGGGCATGGCGCGCTTCGCCGAGGCGGTCGTCCAGGGATTCCGGAGACCCTCGGAGGGCGTCGAACGTCAGTGCGGCTGCGACCAGGCCGGCATCCAGTAGCCGTCGGGCCTGGTCGATCGCCAAGGCGAGGTAGCTCGTCATCAGCGCCGTGCCGTTGACGAGAGCGATTCCCTCCTTTTCGCGAAGGTCCAGGGGCGGGATGCCGCCCCGGTGGAGGACCGTCGCGGCCCGCTCGACCCGATCGTGATGCCCGACGAACTCTCCTTCTCCGGTCAAGGCGAGAGCGAGGTGAGCGAGCGGCGCGAGATCCCCGGAGGCGCCGACCGATCCGGATTCGGGCACGCGCGGGAGAAGATGGTGGTTCAACAGCTCCAGAAGCCGCTCGACCACATCCGGTCGGACGCCAGAGTGCCCTCGGGCGAGCGAGTTCGCCCGAAGAAGGAGCATGCCGCGGACCACATCCTCCGGTAGGGCAGGGCCCACACCGCTCGCGTGGCTGGCGATGAGGGCGTGCTGGAGCTCGCGTGCCTGCGAACGGTCGACTCGCCGGTCGGACAGCGCGCCGAACCCCGTCGTCACTCCATAGATGGCGGCCCCGCTCTCGACGATCCGATCCACGTCACGTCGGGAGGCCTCAAGACGCGATCGAGCGTCGGCCGTGAGGCGGGCATCGGCTCCCTCGCGGACCACCGCGAGGAACCCCTCGAGGGTGAGGGACTGTCCATCCACCGGGACCGCCTCGGCCATGAGGTGCCCGGTAGAACCCCTGGACGTCGGTCCGGGGCCCGTCTAGGCCGGAACGACGAGTTCCCCGCCGGCCTTCTGGTGGGAGGGAATCTTTCGCGTCGCGACCTTTTTCGTCTTCCAAAAGATCTCTGCGAACTGCTGGACTTGGTTGAGCAGCTCCTGCGCGTCGGCGAGGGCGATGCCCTGCCGCGCCTTGGACGCTTGGTGGAAGATCTTGTAGACCAGCTCACCGGTCTGGGGGAACTCCTTGAGATGGTCCGCGGTGAAGTAGTCGCCGTAGATCACCCGGACCTCATGCTTCGCCTTCTCGGCGTGCTGCTCCTTGACCGCCGTGTATCGCGCGATCTTCTCGTGGTAGAGCGCGTGCTCCTCAGGGCTCGCACCGTCGCTCGGTCGGGCTGCTTCCGCAATCAGCTGATCCATCCGGAGGACGGTCAGCGCGGCGATCTGGGCCTCATGCGGGTCGTAGATGCCGCAGGGGATGTCACAGTGGGCGTAGACAGTCTCGGGCCGTCCCGCCAGCGCGCGGACGACATTGGTCGCTCGATCGTACCATCGAAGGGCGGACATGGTCCCGTCAGCGTTTGGGCGGCCATAAGGTGAGCAGGTCGATGTCGCCGCGGTCTACCGGGCATCGAACCCCACCGCCTCTCGGTCGCCGGTTGCGCAGCCTCACCTTCAACGTGGTTGACGAGAGCATGCTCCCCGTGTTGAAGCCGGGAGACCGTATCCTCGTGGACACCGCTGCCTACCGTCGCGAGCCACCGCAGGTCGGGGACCTCGTCGTCTTTCGGGATCCCGAGGAACCGCGTCGCCGTTTGATCAAACGAGTCTCGGCACCCCCGGATCTCGCCGCCGGTGGGGGCCTGTTCGTCCTCGGCACGGCCCCGGAGCGCAGCCGCGACAGCCGCAGCTTCGGCCTCGTCCCTCCCGACCTCGTACTGGGAAAGGCATGGTTCCGAACGGGCCCAATCGGCCGTGAGGGATCTCTCGAATGAACCCGAACCCTCTGCGCGGTGTTGTCGAAGAAGATGAAAGGCATCGGCGGACGTCTCCGGGTCTCTTGGACGGTGCCACCAAGAGACGCCGCGCCGATGCCCGAGGCCGTTCTACACAATTCCTGGGCCTCCTATATAGCTATCTCCAGGCCCGGAAGGTGCCGACGGGGCCCTTCTAGCTCGGTTTCCGATGCGGATGACGATGTCCGGTCCGCCCTCCGACGATGGAAGGGCTCGTGATCGAGTAGTCCCCGAAGGCGATTCCCCGTATTCCGCGCAGGTTCTCGGCCGCTCGGACGAGCTCGCGATGGCTCCCGACCATGCCAAGGACCTCGACACAGGAATCGCCCTGAAGGTGCATGTGGCCGGAGAAGCGGATGTGGTCGGCCCAGCGGTGCTGCTCCGCGGCGAGGCGACGTAAGACGTTCGGCGCGTCGTGGCGGTAGAGCAAGGTCACCGTAGCGACCGCGTCTGCCTCCGGGTCGCCGAGCGCCTCCTCGGAGAGCTCCTTGCGGACAAGGGTCCGAAGGGCGTCCGAGCGGCTCGGGGAGCTCCGCTCCTTGACCCATCGATCGAGCTGAGCGAGCAGCTTCGGCTCGAGGGATGCTCCGATCCGGACGACCCCGTGGCTCCGCATGCGGCGCGTCATCTTGTCGGTTCTATAAGGGTGCAGGAGGGCGCGGTCCCCCGACGATCGGGGTGTCGGGAGGCGACGCGTCGAAACCGATCTCCTCGTAGCGCTTCACGCGATATATCAAAAGAGCGATTAGCCACGTCCCGACGAACATCACGACGAGAACGATCCCGAGGGTACTGAAGTCGAGGCTCGCGACCCCGCTCCAGAACTGGCCCTTCCAGCCGAACTCCATCGCGAGGACCTGGAGGAGCTCGATCCCGCCGATTGCGAAGGCGACCAGGACCGAAACGATCGTCAGCGTGAGATTGTAGTAGATCTTCCGGATCGGCCGTGTGAACGCCCAGCCGTAGGCGTATCGCATCGCAATCCCATCGGTCGTGTCGCTCAGGACCATCCCGCAGGTGAACAGAAGCGGGAGGATCATCACCGCCCACAACGGGATGGTGCTGGTGACCGCGAACGCGACCGCGATCGAGATCAGGAGCACTTCGGTCGCGGTGTCGAAGCCGAGGCCGAAGAGGACGCCGATCGGGAAGATGTCGCGCGGTCGGCGAACAATGCGGAAGAGCCGGCCGAAGTACCGATAGAGCAAACCCCGCTTTTCCATCTGGGCGTCCAGAGCCCGGGAGTCGAGCGTGCGGTCGCGGAGTCCCCGGAACATCCGGTAAACCTCGACCACGATGACGACGTTGACCAGGCCGATCAGGAAGAGGAAGATCCCGGAGATGAGCGTCCCAAGGACCGCGCCGACCGAGGCGAACGCTCCGTAATAGGTCTTGATGAAGTCCGTCACGAGGACGAGCGCGGCGACCATTGCAGCGACGATGGTCGAGTGGCCCAGCGAGAACCAGGTGCCGACCGTGAGAGGCCTCTGCCCATCGTTGAGGAGCTTGCGGGTCGTGTTATCGATGGCCGCGATGTGGTCGGCGTCGAATCCGTGCCGCAACCCGAGGAAGTAGGCCGTTACCGCGAGCCCCGTGAAGATCAGTCCGCCGCCCGTGACCTGTCCCGAAAGATTATGGGGCAGGTAGGCAAAGGAGGCCAGGAAGGCTGCGATCGTGGTGACGGCGATCGCGAGGTAGAGGGCGAAGATACCAATCCGTTCCCGAGAGCTCAGCGCTACGTCGCGCGGGCCCGCCGAGGCCATGTGGGCGGGAGCGCGACGGATTGGATAACCGTTATGCGCCAATTCCAATTCGTACCACCGGCTCGCCAATCCCCAACTTCTCAGCGATCTTCTCGGTCGCCCTGGGGAGTGGGAGTCGCATCAATTCGTTCGGGCGGACCCAGCGTTGTTCCCGCCGGAGCGTGGGTTGCCGGTCCGCGGACACCCTTCCGCGGAAGATATGCAGCTCCACTGTGAAGTGGCCGTAGGCGTGACGCACGACGCCCGCCCCGGCGAGCGACGGTGCGGAAGTTCCGACCTCCTCTGTCCACTCGCGCCGAGCGGCCTCGCGCGCGGTCTCGCGGGCCCCAACCTTACCACCGGGGAACTCGTAGAGGCCCCCGAGCAACCCGGTCGGCGGTCGTCGCTGAACCAGGTACCGTCCGCCGGACTCGGCGACGATCACGGCGGCCACCACGTGGGGTCGAGGTTCCCGCTTCCCGGAACGAGGAAGCGAGCCGGGGTCATCTAGGAGCGCGTACGCACGGCAGTGCCGTCGGACCGGGCAACGCGCACACTTCGGGTCCCGCGGCCGGCAGATTGTCTCACCCAGCTCCATCAGAGCTTCATTGAACTGGTCCGCGCGGTGCGCGGGCAGGACCTCTTCGAGCCGACGAGCGAGCCGTTGGGAGACCCGCAACGAACGGACGTCGCCTCGCTCGGCCCACCAACGCGCCGCGACCCGCCGGCCGTTGGCCTCGAGCGCCACCACGGGAGCGTTGAACGCCAGGGCCGCGATCGCGCGCGCAATGTACGGTCCGATGCCCGGCAGGTTCTCGAGCTCGTCCACCGTTCGCGGGAATCTTCCCGCGCGTTCCCGGACGATGACGCGCGCGGCGGCGTGGAGGTGCCGCGCCCGCGAGTAGTATCCGACTCCCTGCCAGAGCTTGAGAACGGTGCTCGGACGGGCGTTCGCGAGCGAGTGGACGGTGGGAAAGCGAGCGAGGAACCGCTCGTAGTACGGGACGGCGTGGGCGACCCGCGTCTGCTGGAGCAACACCTCGGCGACCCAGATCCTGTAGGGATCTCGCGAGCGCCTCCAGGGCAGCGGGCGACGGTGCCGTCCGAACCAATCCACGAGTTCACGCCCGATCCCCGCGCTCGGCAACGATCGGGTTGCTCGCGCGCGGGCCACCCTCACCTCGGATTGACATTGACCTCAACCTTAAAGCGGACCCGGCTCTCGAAACAACGCCGTGGAATGATGAGCGGGCTGGTCGTGGTCACCGACGACAACTTCGAACGCGAGGTGATTCGCTCCCGGCTGCCGGTCGTCGTGGGCTTCACGGCGGACTGGTGCGCGCCGTGTCGAATCACGGAGCCGGTACTCAAGGAGCTGAGCCAGAAGCTCGATGGTCGCGTGAAGTTCGCAAAGGTCGAGGTCGACAGCGCCGACCGGACGACCCGCGCCTACGGCATCCACTCGATCCCGACGTACCTCTTCGTGCACGATGGCCAAGAGAAGGGGCGCGAGATCGGGCCGGTTGAGCCGGCGGAGTTCCGCTCGATCCTGAAGCGGTACTTCGCGTGAGAACCTTCCGATCCGGCCTAGTGTCGGAAGACGCGCCATCCGGTGAAGAGCATCGAGATGCGGTAGCGCTCGGCCATTGCGATCACCTCGGGGTCGCGCAGGCTCCCGCCCGGCTGGATGATCGCCCGCACGCCGGCCCTTCCGGCGATCTCGACGCCGTCGGCGAACGGGAAAAACGCGTCCGAGGCGAGCACCGATCCCTTCGCTCGGTTCCCGGCGATTTCGCACGCGAGCTGGACCGACTTCGACCGGGTGGGCTGGCCACCGCCAATGCCTACCGTCCTCGATCCCTGAGCGAGGACGATCGCGTTCGACTTCGCGTGCCGGACCACGCGCCATGCAAAGTCGAGCGAACACGCTTCTTCTCCGGTGACCGGGGGCCCGGTCACGAGGCGGAACTCGTTGGGAGCGAGTTCGCGTTGATCGACCTCTTGGAGGAGGAGCCGGTCGAGCGCGCTGTGCGCCTCCCACCGGATCGGCCCGAGGGTCCGCGGGGCCACCCTCACGAGCTTGATCTTCGGTCGTTTGTCGAGCCTCGCTCTCGTACCGGGGTCGAACTCCGGCGCCGCGAGGACGTCGACGAAGACTCCCTTGAGGCCGGCGAGATCGGCCGGCCCGATGGGTCGGTTCACGGCCACGGCGCAGCCGTACCGTGCGACGGGGTCGGTCTCGATCGCACGTTCGATCGCCTCGCCGATCATGATGCCGGAGGCGACGCCGCAGGGAGTGGCGTGCTTGACCACCGCCGCGCTCGGCGTGGAGAACTCGGCGACCGTCCCGAGCGCGGTCTCGAGATCGAGCAGGTTGGTGAACGAGAGCGGGTCCCCTTTGATCTGCTCGAGCGGTTCGCCCGCGAGCCCGGCTCCGGGAGAGACCGCGGTGTAGACCGCGGAGCGTTGGTGCGGGTTCTCTCCGTAACGGAGCTTCAAGGGGGCACGTCGGAAGACGACCTCCGAAGGGAACGGGTCCTCTTTCCGGATCCCGGGGGAGAGCCCCAGAGCGATCGCCCCGTCGTAGGCGGAGACCCGCCGGAACGCTTCGATCGCTAGGTTTCGGCGGGTCTCTGCGGACAGCGCGCCCGCATGCGCTCGCAGCTCTTCGAGTACGGAACCGTATTGGCGGGGGCTGAGCACGACCGCTACCCGCGCGTGGTTCTTCGCAGCCGCGCGCGCGAGCGTCACGCCACCGATGTCGATGTACTCCTCTCGATCGCGTGCCTCGGGCCGTTCCATGAGGTGGCGCTCGAAGGGATAGAGCTCTACGACGACCAGATCGAAGCGAAGGAAGCCACGGTCTTTGAGCTCATTCATTCCGGCCGGGGCCGGTGGCGAGAGGATGCCGGCGAGCAACGCCGGATGCAGCGTCTTGATCCGGCCGCCGAACCACGAACCGATACCGGTCAGATCCTCGGCGGCGCGTGCGGGGATGCCCGCGGCCTCTAGGGCTTGGCGCGTGCCCCGGGTGGCCCAGAGCTCGACACCGAGCTCCGTGAGGCCTCGTGCGAAATCCGCGAGGCCGATCTTATCGTCCACCGAGAGGAGCGCCCGCTCGACGTGAACCGGTCCGATCTCGGGCGCCGCCACTCCCGTACCCCGTGAGGGGAGCATGCAG
>JAKAPG010000081.1 GCA_021823085.1 Thermoplasmata archaeon
CGGCTGGACGGTTTCGAAATCCAGTTCCCCTTTCTCCGGGATCCGCTGCGGGTGAAGGGAACCCTGACCATCCGTCTCAACCTGCACGAGACGCCGCCAAGCGGCGCTCGGAGCCGCCGGCGGACCTAGGCTGGCTCCGGGGGCGTCGGAGCCCGGGCTCAGACCCCGAATCTCCCGTGGATGGCGATCCCCACCAGATAGCCGGCGAACCCGGCGGCCAGACCGATGACCAGCATGCGCAGCCCGGACCTCCACACCGAGCCCACGGTGGTACGAGCCTCATACCAGCCGACCGCAAAGAGCATCGCCGCCGCGAGGACCACCGCGGCGATCGCGGCGTCCAGCACGTTGGTGGTCGCCAGGAACGGCAGGACCGGGATTACCGAGCCCACGGCGGTGGCGAGTCCCACGATCATGAAGCTGCGGGCGGGCTGGGACGGTGCGACCGGGGCAAGGTGGAGCTCGAAGGCCATCATGAGGTCGAGCATCGCCTTCGGCTTCGCGACGATCTGGTCGAGGAGCTTCTCGCGCTCCTCTCCCTCGAACCCCCAGTTCGCGAGGATCTCTCGGACTTCCGCGCGCTCGGCATCCGGGATGTGCTCCATCTCCCAGAGCTCCTTGCGCTGCTCGCTCAGGTAGAGCTGGCGGCGCGCGCGGGTCGAGGTGTAGGCGACCGCTCCCATCGAGATCGTCTCGGCGGCCAGCGCTGCGAGCGTCGCGATCAGGATGACGCCCCGGCTCTGCTCCGCGCTGGCGAGACCCAGCAGGATACCGAGCACGTTGACGAGCCCGTCCTGGCTGCCGAGGATGAAGTCGCTGAGCATCCCGGAGCCGGCGTGGTGCGCCTCGGCCTCGGCTTCCGCGCTCCGGGGTCGGATCCGAAACATCGGAGAACGAGACAGAGGAACTACGATAGCTTTTCGGGACCCGAAAGCCGGTCAGGGTGCCGAAGCGCTCTCCGTCCGGGCGATCGTCGCCAACCGCGCCACCTCGCGCGGACGGACCACGCCGGCCGGGGTCACGTATCCGGAGACGTACCGGGCGGGGGTCACGTCGAAGGCCGGATTCCTCGCCTCGCTCCGTCGTGGGGCGATCCGTTCTCCGGCGAACCGGAGGACCTCGTCCGGGGCTCGTTCCTCGACCGGGATGTCCCGACCGCTCGTCCGCCGGAAGTCGAAGGTGGTCCAGGGCGCCGCTACGTAGAACGGCACGCCGTTTTCGTGAGCGACCACGGCCTTCTCGTAGGTGCCGATCTTGTTCGCGAAGTCCCCGTTCCGCGCGATCCGATCGGCCCCGACGATGACCGCATCGATCTCGCGGTGGCTCAAGTAGTAGCCGGCCGCGTTGTCCGCGATGACGGCGTGCGGGATCCCCTCACGGGCGAGCTCCCACGCGGTGAGCCGCGAGCCCTGCAGGAGGGGTCGTGTCTCGTCGACGAACACGAAGAGCCTCGGGTTCGTTTCGTGGGCGACCCGGATCGGGGCGAGCGCGGTCCCCCACTCTACGGTCGCCAGCGCGCCCGCATTGCAGTGCGTGAGGACGCGGCGAGCCGAGGCGAGCAGCGGGGCACCGTTGGCCCCGATCCGATGGCACTCTTCCACGACCTTCGTTCGGTACGCATCGGCGGACGCCTCGGGATCCTTTCCCCGGGCCCATGCCGAGCGGACCGTTTCGATCCCGACAAACAGATCGAACGCGGTCGGGCGAGTCGCGCGTAGGACTCGAGCGGCCCGGGCCGGAGACCACTTCGCGGAACGCGAGGCGAGGGCCATACCGTAGGCCGCCGCGACGCCGATCGCGGGCGCTCCCCGCACGACCATCGTGCGGATGGCCGACGCAACCTCCTCCACGCGTCGGGTGCGGCGGATCACGGTGCGCCCGGGAAGCCGGCGCTGGTCGAGCAGGTGAAGCGTGTGGTCTCGATACCACAGGGCACGGACGGGCATGGAGATCGTCAGGTCTCGAGCGAATGCATGAGGTCGATCCACGGCGGGCCGACGAGCTTCGGCGAACGGAGCGCGGCGTCGAGCGGGACTCCGACGACCGACTCCCCTCGCAGGACGGCCACGTGCCCGTTCTTCCCGGCGCGCGCGAGGTCGACCGCCTGCGCCCCGAGCCTCGTCGCCAGCAGGCGGTCAAAGAGCGTCGGCGGTCCGCCGCGCTGAATGTGCCCGATCTGAGCGGAGCGACTCTCGATCCCGGTCTCTTTTTCGATGCGCCGTGCGAGCTCCGCTCCGACCCCGCGTTCCCGAAGGAGCTCATGGCCGAACTCGTCGCGCGCGCCCGCCGAGCCGCGAGCGACGCCGATGTCGATCCCTTCGCTCGCGACGACGAGCGCGAAGCCGCGCGTGTCGACGGCGGCGCGGACCCGTGCCATCAACCGCGCCTCGTCGTACCTCTCCTCGGGGACCAGCGTCACGTCGCCCCCCGCGGCCATCCCTGTGGCGAGCGCGACCCAGCCGGCGTGGCGCCCCATAACCTCGAGCACGATCGCTCGGTGGTGGCTGCGCGCGGTGTCTCGGAGGCGCTCGGCCGCGTCGACCGCCACGGTCGACGCGCTATCGAAGCCGAACGTCCAGTCGGTTCCGTTCACATCGTTGTCCATGGTCTTCGGTACGCCCACGACCCTACCGCCGCGTCGGAACCACTCTCGGGCAGCGTTCAGAGTATCGTCCCCACCGATCGCGACCAGATAGTCGATGCCGGATTCGGCGATATTGGCCCGGACGCGTTCGGCCTCTTCGGCGTTCGCGAAGGGATTGGTCCGGGAGCTTCCGAGGATCGTTCCCCCGGTGCCGAGGATACCCTGCACCTCACCCGTCGAAATGGGGCGACTGACTCCGTCGCGCACTCCTCTCCACCCGTCCAGGAACCCGATCACGGTGTCTCCGCCGGCCCCGGCCCGAAGCACCACGGCGCGGATCGCCGCGTTGAGGCCCGGACAGTCGCCGCCGCCCGTCAGGACGCCGAACTTCACGCGCCGACCTCGTGGTACCCGCGGGGGGCCGTGGTGAGGAATCGATAGCCCGACTTCGTGACGAGAACGTCGTCCTCGATGCGGACCCCGCCGTGCCCGGGAAGGTAGATCCCGGGCTCGACGGTGACGACCATCCCTTCCTCGAGGAGGTCCTCGCTGCGCTCGTTCATCCCCCAGCCGTCGTGGACCCTCAGCCCGATCGAGTGACCGAGACCGTGCGTGAACCGTCCCCTCCACGGAGAGGCATCGATGACCCGCTGCGCGGCCAGGTGGAGCTCCTTCGCCGCGACCCCCGCCCGGATGAGGCCGAGCGCCGCCTGCTGCGCCTCCTCCACCTTTTCGTGGACCGCCTTCATCTCGTCGTCACGCTTGCCGAAGTGGAACGAGCGCGTGATGTCGCTCGCATAGCGATCGCAGTATGCGCCGAAGTCGCAGACGATCGAGTCCCCGCTGCGGAGCTTACGATCGCCGGCGAAGTAGTGGGGCTCCGCGCTGTTCGGTCCAAAGGCCACGATCGTGGAAAACGACGGGCCGGAGGCGCCGTGGCGCATCATGCGGTAGTTCATCTCGGTCGCGACCGCGAGTTCCACTGTACCGTCCTTGAGGAGATCTGGGATCTCCGTCGCTACCTTTGAGCCGATCTCGCCGGCCTTCGTTAGGTGCTCGATCTCGACCCGGTCCTTCGTAACGCGCGCCTTGCGGAGCGGAGCGCTCACGTCCGTCCAGGAAGCGTCCGGGAAGATCTTCGCGAGCCGCTCGTAGGTCGCGTGCGTGATCTCGGCGTTGTTGAGGCCGAGGTTCCGGCTGCTACCGAGCTGTTTCCGGAGTCCCTCCTCGGCCTCGCTCGGGGCGCGGAACTCGTGGATCCGGACGTGGGGATCCTTCTTCGCGGCCGTTCGGGCGGTCTCCGCCTCGAGCACCGACGACCAGACATCGAGCTCACCGTCCGGATGCGCGACCGCGACCGAGCCTTCGAAGAGGCCGCTCGGGACGTCGAAGAGCCAGAAGAACGCCCCATCGAGGTGGGGATCGACCGAGTTCGCGAGGATGATCGCGTCCGGCCGGGGATCGGTGAGTCGGAAGAGCTTCTCGACTCGGGTCTTCATCGCGGGAGCCAGCGTCGGCGGAGTTTCAAGGTTTGCGGGGCGCCGCGGCCGCCCCCGGAGCGGGCGCGTCCTGCCGTAGGTCCTTCCACGAAAGGAGGGGGTGGCGAGCGCACTCGACCTCGTCGATCCGACCGACGGAAGTGGCCGTGGGCGCCGCGCGCAGGTGCTCGTCGGTGTCGTCCAGCGCGCGCTCGAACGCCGCCACGAACTCATCGAGCTCCCGGCGGCTCTCGGTTTCGGGAAACTCGACCATGAGCGACTCGGGGACGATCGTGGGGAAGTAGACCGTGGGCGCATGAACGCCTTCGTCCAGGAGGCGCTTCGCGAGATCGAGGGTCCGCAGTCCCCGGCTCTTCAACGGCTCTCCGGAGAGCAGAAACTCGTGCTTCACGAGGGGCCGGTACGGGCGGGGGAGCCGCTGGCCGAGGCGCGCGGCGGCGTAGTTCGAATTGAGCACGGCTCTCCGGGCGATGTGCTTCAGGCCCTCCTCCCCATGGACGAGGGCGAAGACGAACGCGCGCAGATCGAGCCCAAAGTTCCCTTGCCCGCCCCGGATCTTGCCGATCGACCTGGGCCGGTCGTAGTCGAGGCGGAACTTGCGGCCGGTCTTCATGACCCTCGGGATCGGAAGGTACGGTGCGAGCGTCGTGTTCGCCGCGAGGACGCCCGCTCCGGGCCCTCCACCGCCGTGCGGCGTCGCGAAGGTCTTGTGAAGGTTGAGATGGGCCACATCGAAGCCCATCTTTCCCGGATGGGTCACGCCGAGGATCGCGTTCATGTTCGCGCCGTCGTAGTAGAGCATGCCGCCGGCGCGGTGCACCGTCTCGGCGATCTCGAGAATGTCGCTCTCGAAGAGACCCGCGGTGTTCGGGTTGGTCAGCATGAAGCACGCCGTGCGTTCGGAGACGGCCGCGCTGAGCGCGGCGACGTCCACGCAACCGTCCTTGGAAGGGAGCTCGCGCGTCGTGAACCCGGCCATCGCGGCCGAGGCAGGGTTCGTCCCGTGGGCGGTGTCCGGGAGGAGAACCTCCCTGCGTCGGTCGAGCTCGCCCTTATCGCGGAAGTAGGCGCGGACCATCAGGAGGGCCGAGTACTCCCCGTGGGCTCCGGCGGCCGGCTGCAGAGAGACCTCCGGCAGCCCCGTGATCCGGCTCAGCATCCGCTCGAGGCGCCAGATGATCTCCAGGGCGCCCTGTACCGTCTCCACCGGCTGCTCCGGATGGAGCTCCGCCGCGGTCTTCCGACGGGCAATCACTTCCGCGACCCGCGGGTTATACTTCATCGTGCACGAACCCAGCGGGTACGTCATCGTCTCGATGCCGAAGTTCATCTGGCTGAGCCGGGTGTAGTGTCGCAGCACTTCGAGTTCGCTCAGCTCAGGCCACTTCAGCGCCTCCTTGCGGATCCAGCGTTCGGGAACCCCCGAGATCGATGGGGCTCCCGCGGCCACAATCGGCGTCGAAAGTTCCCAGATCGGCGGCTCGTCCCATCGGGCCTGACGGAACGTCATCGTATGCCTCCCATCGCGGCCATCGCGGACCGAGCCGAGGACGCATACTTCGCGATCGCCTTATCATCGGTCGTTTCGGTGGCCGACACGAGGATGCGTTCCGGCGAACCAGCGGCCCCGGGGCGCGGATCCTTCAATGGAACCCCTCCCAGGACGGCCTTCTTGCGCAAACGCTCGAGGAACTCCGCCGCCGTGCCGTGACCGAGCTCGATCGTGAAGTCCGCGAGGTACGGGGCATCGAACCGGGGACTCCGCAGGCCCTCGACGCCGGCCAGCGCGCTCGCGATCGTGCGAGCCTTCTCGGCGAGGTTCCGTTGCAGCTCCGCGAGACCCCGCGGTCCGACGACGCTCGCGTAGAGCACGAATGCGAGTGCGACCAGGGACTCGTTCGTGCAGATGTTCGACGTCGCCCTCGAGCGACGGATGTGCTGTTCCCTCGTCTGCAGCGTGAGCGCGTAGGCACGGCGTCCGTCCTTGTCGTGGGTCGCGCCAACGATCCGGCCCGGGGCGACGCGGAGGAGTTCCTTTCGACAGGCGAAGAGTCCCACACCGGGCCCACCGTAGGACGGCGGGATTCCGAAGCTCTGGCCTTCGCCGACCACCACATCGGCACCGTAGCTCGCGGGCGGTTCGAGCACGGTCAGAGCGAGAGGGTCCGCGCGGACGATCCAGGGAAGGTTCCCGATCGTCGAGCGCAGTTCGAACAGGTGGTCGTCCAGATGCCCGAATCCGTTCGGGACGTCCGCGAGAACGCCGAAGACGTCCCCGCGCCGGATCTCCTCGCCAAGCCGGGCGAGATCGAGGCGCCCGGTGCGCTCCTCGAACGGGATCTCGACCACTTCGAGACCGGGCCCGGTCGCGTAGTTCGAGAGGACGCTCTTCTCCTCCCACGGAAGGCTGGCCGGGATTAAGAACCGCTTCCCTTCATGCACCCGCCGGGCCAGAAGGAGCGCTTCGCCACTCGCGGTCGCGCCGTCATAGAGCGACGCGTTCGCGACGTCAAGGCCGGTGAGCTCGACCCAGAGGCTCTGGAACTCGAAGAGAGCCTGGAGCACCCCTTGGCTCGCTTCGGGCTGGTACGGCGTGTAGGAAGTGTAGAATTCGCTGCGCTGGAGCACGCTGTCGACGGCCGCCGGGAGATAGCGCGTTGCGAAGCGCCCACCGAGGAAGTTCGCGAACCGGGAGTACGGCCGATTTCGGTCGAGGATCTTGTCGACGGTCCGCACCGCCTCGGCCTCCTCCTGTCCTCCGCCCAACCCCATCCGACCGATGCGGGCCTTGCGGGGGATGTCGCTGAAGAGTTCGTCCGGGACCGTCAGGCCGATGGCACGGAGCATCTCCGCTTCGTCGTGCTCAGTATCCGGAATCCACCGTGCCAATGAGCTCCCCGATGGAACACCGAGCCGCGGTTCCCCAAAAAGCCTGCTAGACCCGCCCTACGCAATGCTTACGGGCGCAGAGTTGCCTGTTCGCCGACGCCCATGCCGGCTCGCAACCGCTTCCCTCATCATCCGCCCCGCCGGTTCCACCCCCCGACCCCTCGATCCGTAGAGATCCTCGACATCGCCTTCCATCGAGCATCGCTCGCGACACCCAAGGGATCGAGCAAGGCCGAACGCGACCGTCGGCGGGCGCAACTGAAGATCATCCGGAGCGGCGCGACGGTCCAACGCCAGCTCCGCGCGATCACCGGTTCGTTTCACCGGCCCGGATTGACCGACTTCGAGCGGTCGTTGATCGGGACGCGTTTCGGCGACGGCACGTTCGAGCGCTCGATGGCCCGGGTGGCTCGTGCGATCGAACGCATCCGCGGACTGCAGCGCGAATCGGAGCGCAGTCTTCGCGGCGCCTCGGGACCCGACGAGCTCGGTACCGAGGTCCGACGGTTCTACGGGCGTCTCTCGAGCCACGTGCGCGAGATCGATGGCGACCTCGCACAGCTCGACGCGAT
>JAKAPG010000001.1 GCA_021823085.1 Thermoplasmata archaeon
CGACGACTACGGGCGCCTTCGGCTTCTCGGGCGCGACCACGCGGCGTACGGTCACGGGCCGCTGCGCGCCGCACGCCTCGCAGACCAGGATCAGGAGGCGCCCCTCCTTCCGGAGTTGGGTGTCGGGGCGCTTGCACTCCGAGCAGATGACGAACTTCTCGGTGTACTCCCGGATCTTCTGCTGGATCGACTCGGCGCTGACGCGTGACTTGAGGACGCCCCGCGGCAGATCGAGCACGCCCGGACATCCGAGCTCCTTCGCAAGGAAGCCGATCAGATGGGCCGGGTCCCGGCGCAGCACCTCCGCGATCGGGGCCAGGTTGCGGATGACGGTGTTCCGGCCGTCGCTCATGACGTCGGGATCCGGAACGACGAACCTCTCGCCGCCCGCCCTGATCTCGGGGAGCTTCGTCCGTGCCCTCGCGAGCAACGCCTCGTAGCCTTCCATCGCCACCAACCCATGCCGGGTGCCGCGCAAAAGGTTGCCGTGCGCAGCGGTGCCGTCCCCCCGGGCCCGGACCGGTCCGCACCGCACGGGAGGGTCTCGCCCGGATCGGGCGCGGGCCTTCGGGAGAGCCCGACCCGGATCCTAGCCTCGAACGGAGCGCAGGTACTCCAGGGCCGGTGCCAGCGACCCGCCCTCGATGACGAACGTCGCCGCCTCGCGGGTGGGAGCGTCTTCGGGCCGGAAGGCAATCCCGATCCGGCTCTCTCGGAACATTGCGATGTCGATCTCGGAGTTCCCGACGCTGGCGGTCTCGCTGCGAGCGACCGACAGCGTGCGCTGGAGCGAGGCGAGCACCCGGTCCTTTTGCTTGATGGGGACGCGAACGATCCCCTCGTCGGTCAATCTTCCGTCCGGCCGTACCCGGATCCCGTTCGCGAGGACGTGGTCGATTCCGAGCTCGCGCCCCACGCGGCGCGCCGCGATGTCGAGCCCGCCGGATACGATGGCCGTCCGGATCCCGTCGGCCCGGAGTCCCGCGACCAGCTCGCGGGCCCCGGGCATCAACGGAACCCGGGCCAGGATCCGCTCGAGATCGTGCACCGAGATGTCCGGGTGCACGCTCTGCCAGAGCTGCACATCGGCGCGGACGAACTCCACGTCGTCGATCTCGTCGCGCAGGAACCGCTCCACCGCCTTCGCGTTGGAGAGGCCGTAGTGCTGGTGGACGGCGGCCCAGGAGCTCGCGACGTCGATGAGCGTCCCGTCCATATCGAAGGCGACCAGCTTAATCATGGTTCGGCCGGGTCACGGCGTCCGCCGCATCGAGCACCTCGTCCGGTACGGGCGTCCCCCATGCGAGGAGGTTCGCGTCGACCTGCTCGGGGCGGCTCGCCCCGAACAAGGGGAGCGCCCCCTGGCGGCGGAGCCAGTGAAGCGCCACCGAGGCGAGCGGTACACCGGCCTTCCGGGCGATCCCCGCGAGCGCGCGCACTTGGCCCATCGTCGCCGCGGCATGCTCGCCGTCCAGGCGTCGGGAACCTCGCCGGTTCGCAGCGGGCATGGAGCCGGAGCCGAGGAATCGCCCGGTCAGTAGACCGTGGGCGAGCGGTGTGTACGCCTCGATCGCCACGCCGGTGCGAGCGCAGTGCTCCCGGAGCTCGTCCCCCTCCTCCCGATCGATGAGGTTGTAGCGAATCTGGTCCACCGCGATCCGACGAGGAGCCAGCGCCGCCTGGGCCGCGGCGAGCCGAGGGACGTCAAAGTTCGAGACCCCGATCGCACCGATCTTCCCGGATTCGGCGAGCTCGGCGAAGACCCCCATCGTGTCCGCGATCGGGACCCGGTCGTCCGGTGCGTGCACGAGGTAGAGGTCGACGCTCGGGCGATCGAGGCGTTCGAGCGTCCCTTGGATCGCGGCGCGGATCTGGGCCGGGCGCAGGTGCTCCCACGAGACCTTGCTCACGACGAACGATTCGGTGGCGAGGCCCGGATCGCGCGCAAGGACGCCTCCGAGGATCCGCTCCGAGCGACCGGCGCCGTACACCTCGGCCGTGTCCAGCCATCGCACTCCGGCTTCGAGCGCGTGGGCCACCGTCGCCTCCTCCCGGAGCTCGTCGTCGTGGGTCCATCGGCCCAGGTTCCAGAGACCGAGCCCGATCTCCGGGTGGGGTTTCGAGGTTCCGGCGATTGGCACCGTCCCCACGGGGAGCGATCCGGTCCGAGCCTTCGTACCGGTCCTCGAGCGGGTTCGAGGGGAAGGCGTCATGGCTCCTGGCGGGGGGAGCCGCCCCGGCTCAAGTGGGCATCGATGCGCCGGATGCGGGCGGCGAGCTCGTCGACCTTCGCCTCCTGCTCCCGGACGATCGGGGCCGGAGCCCGGTCTCGGAACCCAGGATCCGCGAGCCGCTCGCGACTCTTCTCGAGGAGGGCGAGCAGCTTCTCTCGCTCGCGTTCGAGCGCGCCGTTCGCCTCGGCGGAACCCCCGGGTCTCTGGAGGCTGATCTCCCCGAACGGTGCCACGCGGCTCGAGGCGTTCTCGGGCCGTGGCGCACCGGGATCCAGGACGGTCAGGGGGTGCACCCGAGCGAGCCGCTCGATCGTGCCCCGTTGCTCGGCGAAGAGCTTCGCGAGGGTCGGCGTCGCCGGTACCGTCCAGGCCGGAGGGACCCGCTCGGCCGGGACGGTCTCCTCCGAACGAAGGTTGCGCAGGAGACGCACCGCCTCGAGCACGGTACCCTCGGCCTCCTCGGCGGCGGGGTCGGGCGAGACCTCGGCCCCCGGCCAGGAGGCGAGCGCCAGCAGTTCGCCGTCGTGAGGGTAGGCATGCCACAGCTCCTCGGTCACGTGCGGAACGAACGGGTGCAACAGGCGGAGCACGCGTTCCGTGACGAAGAGGAGCGTCTCCCGGGCTGCCCGCTGGGAGGGCGCCCCGGCCGTGCCCGCGAGGCGGTCCTTGACGATCTCCACGTACCGGTCCGCGATGTCGTGCCAGAGGAACTGGTAGAGCGCGCTCGCGGCCCGCGAGATGTCGAACGCATCGAGAGCGAGTTCGACCTCCTCCCGAGTCCGAGCATACCGAGAGAGGATCCATCGGTCCTCGAGGGCGGAGCCGGAGTCCAACACCGGCGGTCCGCGCGGCGCGGGGGTGTCCGGGGGAGTGTGGAGCAGGGTGAATCGTCCTACGTTCCACAGCTTCGTGAGGAAGTTGCGGCCCCCGTCCAGCGGGCCGGGGCCGAACGGGCCGTCCTCCTCCACCGGGTTCGGGAACGTCAACGAGAAGCGCAGCGCGTCCGCCCCGCGCTCCCGGATTACATCGAGCGGGTCCGGGGAGTTTCCGAGGTGCTTCGACATCCGCCGGCCCTGGGCGTCGCGCAGCATTCCGGTGAACACGACGTCGGAGAACGGCGGTTGGCCGGTGAACTTGAGACCGGCCATGATCATCCGCGCGACCCAGAAGAACATGATGTCGCGGCCCGTGACGAGGACCTGCGTCGGGTAGTAGTGGGCGACCTCGCCGGTGGGTTCGGGCCATCCGAGGGCCAGGAATGGCCACATCCAGCTCGTGAACCACGTGTCGAGGACGTCCGGGTCCGCAGCGAGGTCCGCCCCGTGGCACGACGGGCACTGCGTGGGTTCGTCGACGGACGCAAACTCGTGCCGGCACGCTCGGCAGCGGTACACCGGAATCGGGTGCCCCCACAGGATCTGCCGGGAGATGCACCAGTCCTCAATCGACTCCATCCAGCGGAAGTAGGTGAGGTTCCAGCGTTCGGGGTGGATCCGGATCCGCCCGTTCCGTACGGCGGCGATGGCCGGAGCGGCGAGCGGCGGCATCCGAACGAACCACTGGACCGACAGCCGGGGCTCGACGACCGCCTCGGACCTCTCGGACCGGGCCACCGAGTGGCGGAACCTTTCGCGCTTGACCAGGAGACCCTCGCGCTCCAGTTGCTCGGCCGCGCGCTCGCGGGCGGAGTCCCGGTCCAAGCCCTGCCAGGCGGCGGGAACGGCGGGGCCGTTCAATCGGGCCCGGGAGTCGAAGATCTCCGCCGGCATCGGGAGACCCGGATGGCGCCGGAAGACCTCGTAGTCCACGATATCGTGCCGCGGGGTCACCTTGAGTGCGCCGGTACCGAACGTCGGATCGATCGCCTCATCGGTAAGAATCGGGACGATGCGGTCCGTGAACGGAACGCGTACCCGCCGGCCGACATCGGCGAAGTGTCGTGCGTCGGCCGGGTGGACCGCGATTGCCACGTCGCCGAGGATCGTCTCGGGTCGTGCGGTCGCCACCTCCATGCCGCCCGGGCTCCCGTCCGCCCACGGGTAGCGAACGTAGTAGAGCGTCCCCTCCTCCTCGGTGTGAACGACCTCGAGGTCCGAGATCGCGGTCTCGAGACGAGGGTCCCAGTTGACCATCCGCTCGCCCCGGTAGATCAGGCCCTCCCGGTAGAGGCGGACGAAAACCTCGCGGGTCGCGCGGCTCGCGAGCGAATCCTTCGTGTAGCGGAATCGGGACCAGTCGATCGAGAACCCTCCGGCCTCGAGCTGCGCGCGAATCTGCGCCTGATGCTCTTCGCGCCACCTCTCGAGGTGTCCGAGCGCTTCCTCCCGGGAGAGCGTCTCGAACCGGATCCCTTGCTTCGACAGGCGTCGCCGGACCTCGACCTGCGTCGCCAGCCCGGCGTGATCGACGCCCGGGACCCACAGGGTCGGTCGACCCTGCATGCGGGCGCGGCGCACCAGGACGTCCATCACCGTCCCACCGAGCATGTGGCCGATCGTCAGCACCCCGGTCACGTTCGGCGGCGGCAGCGCGAGCGTGAACGTCGGCTCCTTCGGGCGGTCGGGAGCGCGGAACGCCGCAAGGCGGTTCCACGCCGCCTGCCAGCGACGCTCGATCGGTCCGGGTTCGAACCGGGCGGCGAGGGCGGTCCGCCCCCCGCTCGTGGGCGTCTCCGCTGCCGACATCGGGCCCATCCCACCGGGGCGCGGTCCAAGAAGCTTGCGAACCCGCGGAATCACTCGGAACGGCTCCGGGTCTGGGGGAACAGCAGGACCTCCTTGATCGACGACGCGCCGAGGAGCGCCATCGCGACGCGATCGATCCCGATGCCGATCCCGGTCGCGGGGGGCATCCCGTAGCGCAGCGCGGCGACGAAGTCCGCGTCGTAGGCGTAGGAATCCTCGCCTCGTGCGCTCAACTGCTCGCGGAACCGGCGTTCCTGCTCGTCCGGGTCGTTGAGCTCGGTGTACGCGTTGCCGAGCTCGAAGGAGCGATAGAAGATCTCGAATCGTTCGACCCGACCGGGGTCGGAGCGGTGCCGCTTCGCGAGCGGCGTAGTGATGGCCGGGTGGTCGACCACGAACGAGACGCGGTCGATCGTCGGCTCGACGTAGTGCTCGAAGAGCTTGTCCAAAAAGACCCCGGGAGGAGAATCGTCGGGGACCGTCGCCCCGATCGCCCGCGCCCTGACGCGCAGTTGATCGGCATCGAGATCGGCGACGTTCCGGATCCCGCTGGTTCGTTCGAGGCTCTCCACGAAGTCGACCGTCGGGAACGGGGGTCGGAACCGTTCGGCGGCCGCGCGAACGTCCGGGGAGTCCGGGAGCCACTCCCGCGTGCGAGCGGCGAGCCTCTCGAACAGTCCCTCGGTGAGGCGGCGCATGTCGTGATAGTCCGCGTACGCCCAGTAGGCCTCGAGCATCGTGAACTCGGGAGAGTGCGTGGTGTCGAGGTCTTCGTTGCGGAAGCATCGCCCGATCTCGTAGACCTGCTCGAGCCCTCCCACGAGCAGGCGCTTGAGCGAGAGTTCGAGCGCGATGCGCAGTTGCAGCTCCTCGTTCAGGTAGCGGGAGTGGGTGACGAACGGAGCGGCCGCGGCCCCACCGGCGACGGGCAGAAGGATCGGCGTCTCGACCTCGATGAATCCGGCCGCATCGAAGTGGCGGCGCACCTCGCGCACGAGCTCGGAGCGAAGGCGAAATCGGCGGCGGGTCTCTTCGGAGGAGAGCAGATCGAGGTAGCGTCGCCGGATCCGCTCCTCCTCGTCCTTGAGGCCGTGGAACTTCTCGGGCGGCGGGGAGACGGCCTTCGCGAGCACGAACAGCGTCCGTGCGACGAGGGAGCTCTCGCCCCGGCGCGTCCGAGCGGCGTAGCCGACCGCGCCGACGATGTCTCCGGGGTCGAGGTCGGCGAGCCAGGAGGCGTACGCGTCCTCCCCCAGAACATCGCTTCGTAGCACGAGCTGCAGGGTACCGGACTGGTCGACGAGGTCAGCGAACGAAGCCCGACCGTGGGTGCGCACGCTCCAGAGCCGGCCCGCGACGCGGAACTCAGTCCCGGTGGCCTCTTCGCCCGCCGAGAGCCGACCCGCGGCGCTCCGAACCTCCGCGGTGGCCACCCGACCGGGGAAGGCGTGCGGGTACGGCTCGACCCCTCGAGAGCGGAGTCGCTCGATCTTCGAGCGTCGTTCGGCCTCGAGATGAGATTCCTCGGGCGGCATCTCGTCCTCCAGCGGGAGGGGTACGGGGAGAAAGAGGCTTTGTTCAGCCGGCGAGGCCCTCGAGCGACAGGCGCTCGACGTTCCCCGGGCGAACGAGAGCCAGATGCTCGGGGACGGCCGCCTCGGCTCCCGCGGGTCGTGCGGGCTCGTAGAGGAGCAGGAACGTTCCGTAGAAGAACTCCGCCGTAGCGTCGCCTCCGCCGATGCCGTAGCTGACGTAGTCGGAGAAGTAGATGTGAAGGTAGCCCGAGCGGCGCGCGCGAATCGCGGTGAGGAACGCGTTCAGGTCCGACGATCCCTTCCGTTGCAGCTCCTCGATGAGGTCCCGGAGCAGCGGACGGAGCGATAGGCCGGCGAGACCGTCGTACTCGAGATAGATGGCGGGCCGCGGGTCGAGCGAGACGACGTCGAGACGTTGCACCCCTTCCACCGGCTTGGTACGCATGCGGCCGGCCTAACGGGTCCGCGTTATGAGCTCTTCCCTACCGCGCCGCACGAGACTGCGATTTCTTTCTATGCCGGAGCGATGTGGGAGGCCGGAATGGCCGAACCGCTTCGCACGGATCCGTTCGTTCCCGGCCCCCGGCTCCGACGAGATCCCGTACGAACGGGGCCCTTGGACGGTCTGTCCTTCGCCGCCAAGGACACGTTCGACGTCGCGGGGGAAAGAAAGAGCTCCGGCAACCCCGACTGGCGGAGGACCCACCCTCCCGCCGCGCGTTCCTCCCCCGTGATCGAGCAACTCCTCGCCGCGGGCGCTCGCCTCGCAGGGAAGACGGTTCTGGACGAACTCGCCTTCAGCGTTCAGGGAGAGAACGAGCTCTACGGCTCCCCGCTCAACCCGCGCGCGCCGGATCGGACGTCGGGCGGGTCCTCGAGCGGCTCCGCGTCCGTCGTAGCGCAGGGGTGGGTCGACTTCGCGCTCGGCACGGACACGGGCGGATCCGTCCGAGTTCCCTCAAGCTATTGCGGGATCTTCGGGATCCGGCCCACGCTCGGCCGGATTTCGCTCGCGGGGGTCACCCCGCTCGCACCGAGCTTCGACACGGTCGGCTGGCTCGCTCGGGACGGCACGACTCTCGCGAGGGTAGGGTCCGTTCTGCTCGGCGAGGGCGCCGGGCTCGCCCCTCAGCGATTCCTGTGGGCCACGGATGCCTTCGAGCTCGCGGGATCGGCGGTCACGAAGGAGCTCCGCTCCCGCGCAATCGAACTCTTCGGCTCGTTCGAGGAGATTCGGATCTACCCCGATCCGCCGACGGCGGCATTCCGAACGTATCGGACGATCTCGGCGTTCGAAGCCTGGCGGGTCCACGGCCCATGGATCTCCGAAACCCATCCTCACTTCGCCGCTTCGATCGCGGCCCGGTTCCGGGACGCCTCGACGGTGACCCCGAAGGCCGCCGAGGAGGCGTACGAATATCGGGAGGGGTTCCGGTCGTCGGTACGCGCCCGGCTATCGTCCGGGGCCGCCGTCCTCGTTCCCGCGGCACCCGGGCCGGCGCCCTTGCTGGGGGCCTCGGATCCCACCGAGCAGGCCGCCTCGCGAGAGCGGATCATCTCCTTGGAAGCGATCGCGACGCTGGGCGGCCTTCCGGAGCTCGCGATACCGGTCGGGCTCGTCGACGGCCTACCGCTGGGCCTCGGACTCCTTGGCGCCGAAGGCGCGGACTCCTCGCTGCTCGCCCTGGCGGGGAGCCCGGCGGTCGCCCGCGCCGTTCGCTAGATCGGTCGGACGGTCCCTAGTCCCCGCCACCTTTCGGCGCGGGTCCGGACTTCTTGGAGGCGATGACGTCGTCGATGCGCAGGATCATGCTCGCGACCTCGACCGCGCTCGAGAGCGCCTGGCGTTTCACGCGGGCCGGCTCGACCACGTGCATCTTCCACATGTCGGTGGTCTTCCCGTCGGCGAGGTTCACGCCGACGTTCTTGTTCGCCTTCGTGCCTTCGTGGGCGCTGCGAAGCTCGATGAGCGTGTCGATCGAATCATACCCGCCGTTCTCCGTGAGGGCCCACGGGACGACCTCGAGCGCCTGAGCGAACGCCTCGACGGCGAGCTGCTCGCGGCCCCCGACCGTCGGAGCGAACTTGCGCAGGCGAACGGCCAGGTCGATCTCGGTCGCTCCGCCGCCGGCGCATACGACCCCGTCCTCGATGACGCTCGCGACGACCTTGAGCGCGTCCTGGAGCGAGCGCTCCACCTCCTGCGTCACATGCTCGGTCCCGCCGCGGATGAGGATCGAGACGGAGCGCGGGTTCTTGCAACCGGTGACGAACGTCATGCGGTCCTCGCCGACCTTTCGCTCCTCCACGAGAGCCGCGCTCCCGAGGTCGGCGCTCGTGAGCTCGGTGATGCCGGTCACGATCTTGCCACCGGTCGCGCGGGAGAGCTTCTGGAGATCGGACTCCTTGACCTGCTTGACCGCGTAGATCCCTTCCTTCGCGAGGTAGTGGAGAACGACGTCGTCGATCCCCTTCTGGCTGACCACGACGTTCGCCCCGGAGCCCTTGATCTGGCTCACCATCTTACGGAACGTCTTGTCTTCCTCGTCGAGGAAGCTCTGGATCTGGGACGGGTTCTTGATGTTGATCTTGCTCTCGATCTCGGTCTTCTTGATCTCGAGCGCCGAGTTGAGGAGAGCGATCTTCGCGTTCCCGACCGACGTGAGCATTCGGGGGTGGCCGCGCTCCTTGTCGAGCAGGATCCCATCGATGAGCTCGGTGTCGTCGATCGAGCCGCCGTGCCGCTTCTCGATCTTGATCTGATCGACGTCGGCGACGACCCGGTCCCCCCGGGTCTCGACGATCTTCTGGACCGCGCGGACGGCGATGTCGGCGAGGTGCTCCCGCGAGCCGAAGACCCCCTTCGACCCCATCGCGGTGCGCGCGCAGTCCGTCAGTATGCTCCCGTCGTTCGTCTTGACCGGGATGCCGATCTCCTTCTCGATGAGGCGCTGCGCCTCGGTGTTCGCGACGTCGAATCCCTTCGTGATCACGGTCGGATGGATGTTCTGCTCGAGCAGGTACTCCGAGCGCTTCAGGAGCTCGCCGGCGAGAACGACCGCCGTGGTCGTTCCGTCGCCGCACTGCTGGTCCTGGGTCTTCGCCACCTCGACCAGCATCTTCGCGGCCGGGTGCTCGACGTCGACCTCCTTGAGGATGGTGACGCCATCGTTGGTGATCGTGATGTCGCCCATCGAATCGACGAGCATCTTGTCCATCCCACGCGGACCCAGGGTGGTTCGGACGGCATCCGCGACGGCGCGTGCCGCGGCGATGTTGTTCTGGGTCGCGCTGCGGCCGCGGTCACGTTCGGTTCCTTCCTTCAAGACGAGAATGGGCGTTCCTTGGAGCATGGTTGCACCAAGGATTGGCAAAATGCCCTTGTATATAAATTCACCCCATCGCCGGGATCGTCCCAAGGATGGCTCTCGCCCCCGGAGGTCGCAGAGCATGTCCTCGAAGCTGTGACAGGGGTAGCTCGTTCCCGCCCCGGTCGGTCAGAGTTCCTGCAGGGGACCGCTCCGCTTCCGGAACCCGCGGGCATGGCTCGGACGCGACCGGTACGCGGTTAAGAGGAGAGACGGATAGAACCCCGTTCGGAATGAGGGAACGGCCTTCCTCGAGGAACGTGCGGGGCGGAAGGACCGTCATCCGCTGGCTCCTCGAGGACAGTCAGCCCGCCGTTCGGTACCGTGCACTGGTCGATCTGCTGGGTCGGAGGGAAAGCGACCCCGAGGTCCGGGAAGCCCGGTCGAAGATCGGCCGCATTGGCTGGGCCGCGGACCAACTGCGCCGGCAAGGGAGGAAGGGGTTCTGGGAGCGTCATGCGCCTCGGAACATCACGGAGTGGGTGAACTTCCTCTACTATCCGAAGTACGGCTCTACGAACTGGAGGGCCCTCGTCCTCGCCGATCTCGGACTCGACGCGACCGACCCGCGGATCCGGAAGATCGCGGACCTCGTGTTCGAGTACAAGCTCCGCCTGAGCTCTCCGTTCAATTTCTACTACGAAGAGGCGTGCGTCGTGGGGAACACCGCCCGAATGTTGGCACGGTTTGGCTATGCCGACGATGTCCGGGTCCGCAAGCTGTACGACTGGCTGATCGAGGACCAACGCGCGGACGGCGGCTGGAACTGTTCCCACGGCACGCCCGGGACGCTCGACGTCTGGGAGCCGCTCGCTGCCTTTGCCGCGCTTCCGAGGTCAAAGCGCTCGTCCAGGATGGAGGTCGCAATCTCGAAAGGCGCAGAGTTCTATCTCCGGCGTCGGCTCTTCCGGGAGGGCCCGCGATACGCCCCCTGGTTCCGGCTGCACTATCCGAACCACTACTACTACGACATTCTGGTCGGGCTCGTCGTGCTCACGGAGCTCGGCTTCTCCCAAGATCGGCGACTCCGACCCGCGCTGAAGATCCTGATGGACAAGCGGCAACCGGACGGAAGATGGCGGATGGACCGGCTGCATCCGGACGTTTGCGGACCGCGGGCCTCCCAATACCGAAGGGGCGTCACCCCGCTTCGGATCGAGGAGCCCGGGCAGCCGAGCAAGTGGATCACGTACCAGGCGCTTCGAGTGCTGAAGAGGGTCGAGGACGCGGCTTAGCGTCGCCGAAGCCTGACCGCGATCGTCGCGACACCGGGGTGCGATGGTTCGTGGGGGCGCGGCCGGCGCACCTCCTTGCGATACGCGAGCCGTCAGCGGAACAGCGAGCCCTTGGTGAGGTCGACGACCTCTCCTTCGTGCCCGCCGAGGACGGCCTTCGCGAGGAAGAGGCTGAACCCGGAGAACTGAGCCCAACTGAGCTTGGGAGGCATTGCCACCTCGAGTCGCTGAACCACGACGTCCACGAGCGCGGGACCGGGGGTCTCGAACGCCCGGGTCAGCGCGGGGCGCACGTCCTCGGGACGTTCGGCGCGGATCCCAAGAATCCCGGCCGCCTGCGCGAGCTGAGCGAAGTTCGTCGGGACGAGATCGACCGCCGTCGGCACGAGCCCCTCGGTGACCATTTCGAGCGCAACGAACCCGAGAACGCCGTTGTTGAAGACGACGACCTTGACCGGGAGGGAGTTCTGCCGGAGCGTGAGCAATTCGCCGAGGAGCATCGACAATCCTCCGTCCCCCGACAGCGAGATGACCTGGCGGCCCGAGTGGGAGGCCTGGGCCCCGATGGCATGCGGGAGCGCGTTCGCCATCGAACCGTGGTTGAACGAGCCCACGATGCGTCGCTGGCCGTTGAAACGGAGGTAGCGGGCGGCCCAGATGGTCGGTGTTCCGACGTCGCACGAGAAGATCGCGTCGGGCGCCGCGAGTTCGTCGATGATGCGAGCGACGAGCTGGGGGTGGACGGTCGCCTTTCCCGGGATTTCCTGGGCGAGTCCGTCGAGCTCTGCCCGCGTCTTGCGGAAGCGTTCGAGGGAGGTCGCGAGGTGGACGCGGTCCGACCGCGGAGCGATCCGGGGCGTCAGCGCGGCCAGCGTCGCCCGGACGTCGGCGACGACGCCGATCTCAACGTGCGTGCGACGGCCGATCGCTTCGGCCCGTCCGTCGACCTGCACGACGACAGCGCGCTCGGGGTAGAACTGTCGGTAGGGAAAATCGGTCCCGAGCAGGATGAGCAGGTCCGCCTCCTGCATCGCGCGGTAGCCCGAGGCGAACCCGAGCAGGCCGGTCATGCCGACGTCGAACGGATTCTCCGGCTCGACGTACTCCTTGCCTCTCATGGTGTGGACGATCGGGGCGTTCAGAGCCCTCGCGAAGGCGATCAGCTCGGCGTGCGCACCGGCGCAGCCCGCCCCGGCGAGGATCGTGATTTTCTCCGCCGAGCCGATCGCGGCGAGCGCGCGCTCGACGTCCGCGTCGGAGGGGGCGGGCGGCGTTTCGGGAACGGCCGGCGCGGACCCGGTCCCGCTCGAGCCGATCTCCTGCCAAGCGATATCGCCGGGCAGGACGATCGCGGCCGTATCCCTCTCCCCAATGGCGGTGCGGATCGCGCGATCGAGGACCCGCGCGAACTGGTCGACGGCGCCGACCGTCTCCACGTAGGCCGTGCACTCCCGGAGGAGGCGCTCGGGATGCGTCTCCTGGAAGTAATCCGAGCCGAGCTCGGCGGTGGGTATCTGGGAGGCGATCGCGAGGACGGGGACCCGGCTGCGATGTGCGTCGTAGAGCCCATTGATGAGGTGCAGGTTCCCCGGACCGCAGCTGCCCGCGCAGACGGTCATCCGTCCGGTGAGATGGGCCTCCGCCGCCGCCGCAAACGCCGCCGCCTCTTCGTGGCGGGTATGGACCCAGCCGAGGTCCTTCGGGGAGCGCCGGAGGGCGTCCGAGAGCGCGTTGAGCGAGTCTCCGGTGATCCCGTAGATCCGCCGGACGCCATTACCCGCGAGCGTCTCGATCAGCGCTTCTGCGACCGTAGGGGGCGCCATGGATCGGTGAACCGCCGGGCGGATTCAAGGTTCCGCTCGGAAACTCGTGCCGGGGGTCGCTTCGCCAAGTCCCAGCGAAGGGACTCGAAGCGAAACCACGTAAGGGGCGCCGCGCGGTCGTCCACCCAACAGCGCCCGAAGAGGGCCGACCACGAGGACCGTGGCCGATGACCATCTCTTCCAGCGTACTCCTCCCGACGATCCTCATCCCCATCGTCTTCGGGATCGTCTACGCCCGCCGGATCGCGACAAGCTACTACGGTGCGCCCCTCCGCGTCACGCGTCTTGTGATTTGGGCGGCCCTCGTCGTCGGGATCTTCTTGCTGATCGTCGTGCCCGGGTACGTGGCCCTCCCCGAGTGGTCGCTGCCGTCGGACGCGGTCGTGCTCTGCGTGGCGGCCGTCGTCACGATCGGTCCGGTCGAGCGACGCGTGACGATCGAAAGGGTGGCGCCGGATCGTTGGACGTACCGGCTCCCGATCGTGGTGCCGCTCGTCTACCTGGTGCTCTTCGTTACCCGCGCCCTTCTCGGCGCCCTCGTTCTCGACGTGAGCCCGTTCGCGGTTTCCCCGGTGCCGGCGGTTCTCTCCCCGCCCCCCTGGCCCTCGTGAGGGGCATCGACCTCCTGTGGGCCCTCAGCGCCGGGCTGGTGGTCGCTCGGGCCGTGGCGGTCTACCGGAGCTACCGTCGCCACCGGGCCACCACCCCCGCTCCCCTCCCGTCGAACGTATCTCCCTGACCGGAGACGGACGGCGGGTCGCGCGGTTCGTTCGGTTCATTCAGCCGACGGTTTAAGAACGACCCGGGGGTCGTGCGATCGCGCGCCGGGCCGGCCCGCGGGGTGTGCTCTGTCGTCCTGGGGGCCTTCCGAGGGATCATCGGTACCGGTCGATGTCGAACACGCCCGCGGCGGATGGGGGGAGCTGGTCCGCAATCGTCGGTTCCTCCTCTACCAGACCACGGCCTCGCTCTCCGGAGCGGGGTACGCGGTCTACTCCGTCAGCGTGCTGTTCCTCGCCTATTCGCGGACCGGGAACCTGTTCGTAGCGGGCCTCGTGCTCTTCATCGAGTACGGCGTCTACACGCTCACCTTCTTGGTCGCACCGATCGTCGACCGCGTCAAGGACAAGCGCACGATCCTGCTGATCTGCTATCCGCTCCAGGCGATCACCGCCGCGATCCTCGCGGAACAGCTCACGGCGGGAACGCTCTCTACGGCAGTACTGCTCGCAGCGGTACTGGCCCTCGCAACCCTCTGGGACTTCGTCTGGGTCGTCCAGATGGTCGTGCCACGGCTGGTCGTGCCGCCCCGGCTCCTGTTCGCCGCGGACGGACTCTCGGGAGCCATTGGGACGGGATACCAGGTGGCCGGCTACGCGGGCGGCGGCGCGCTCGTCTACCTCGTGGGGCCGGAGGGAGGCGTGAGCGCGTACGCGATATTGCTCATCGCCGCGCTCGCCGCCGCGATCCCGCTCGTCCTTACCGGGGCCCAGGCACCGAAGGAACGGTTCCGTGAGGCATTCGCGCGCGGCTGGGAGGCATTCCGGGGCGCGGCCGGCAGGGTCCTACGCCAGTGGGCGTCGATCGAGGTCGTCTACGGGTTCTTCTCGGCGTTCGTACCGCTCCTGATCACGGCGATCGCCTACGAGGAGTTCACCGACCCGTCGGCCGTGTATGGGGTCCTGGTCACGGCCGAAGTGCTCGGGGGCGCGGTCGCCGGGGTCGTCGCCGGCCACTACAACCCTCGTCGGTACGTCGGAGCGCTCCTCGTCGCGAGCCCACTGGTCGCCGGCGGCGCGATCCTCTCCCTGCTCGCCGTCCCGGGAGAGCTCGCGGGGCTCGGCGCGCTGCTCGCCCTCGCCGGGGCGGCGATCGGGGTCCGGTACACGGCCAAATACTCCTGGGTCCGAGGAATCTTTGCCCCGGAGCGGCTGGGCCGTGCCATCTCGAACATCTACTTCTTCACGGGCGCCGCATCCTCCATCGCGGCGGTCAGCCTGGGTGCGCTATCCACCGCGATCGGGGTTCCCGCGGTGATCGCGCTCTCGGGCGTCGGGCTCGCGATCGCCGGCCTGCTCGCGCTGTCCCTGCCGCTGGTGCGCAGTCTGAAGTACTAGGTCCTTCGAGACCGGACCGGCTCGGCAACCCGGGCGAGCGCGAAATACGCGTCCGGGGCGAGGTCCTCCGGGCGGAGGGTGGACCAGGTGGGGGGCCAGCCCGCCTCGGTGGCCCAGCGCTCGGCCTCGCGCGCGGAGCGAGCGAGCCGAGGGAGGAGGTTCCCGAGCTGTTTCCGTCGGGAAGAGAAGAGGCCCCGGACCAGCCCTTCGAAGCGGGGGACGGACGGCACCGGAAGCTCTCCGGTCCGGGCCCGAAACACCAGGATCCGACCCTCGACCTCGGGAACCGGCCGGAACGAACCGGACGGCACAATCCGGAAGAGTTCGGTCGATCCGTAGAGCGCCGCGAGGATCGTAAGGCGTCCGTACCGCTTGGAACCCGGCGCGGCCGCAACCCGCTCGGCGACCTCTCGCTGGACCATCGCGACGATCCGGGGGACCCGCCGGATCCAGAGCCCGAGCAGCATCGCGGTCGCGCTCGAGAAGGGAAGGTTGCCCACGACGGTCGATCCCTCCGGGAATCGGTGCTCGAGCGCGTCCGCCTCCACGACCCGCACCCGATCTCCGAACGTCGCCCGGAGGTGGCGGACGAGGCGAGGATCGCGCTCGATGACCGTCAGGTCCGGGGCGCCGCGACGCAGGAGCGCCTCGGTCAGCACGCCGAGACCGCCTCCGATCTCCACGACCGGCCCTCGCGCGCCGTCGACCGCGAGCGCCGCCTCGGCGTCGGCGACGAACGGGTCGGCGAGGAAGGATTGGCCCCAGCGGCGCGACGGCCGGAACTCGAGGCGCTCGAACGCCTCCTCGATCGCGCGAGGGTCGCTGGGGGCCAGGGACGCCGGGACGGCCGAGAACCTACGCCGCGACGAAGAGCCGATACTTGTCGTCAACCCCCGTCAGCTCCTGCTCGATCCGCGCGACGACGAGCTTCTCCGGTGACTTCAGGTGCACGCGCGATTCGATGTCCGCGAAGCTCGCAAACGGTCGGCGCCTCCGCTCGTCGACGATCGCCTGCATCGTCTTCTTCCCGACTCCGGGCAACAGCTCGAGCAGGTGGAACCGGCGCGAAACCGCCCCCGCCTCGTTGAAGAATCGCAGGTAGCGCGCCCCGTCCTCGCGGACGATCGATCCGAGCGCCGGTCCGAGCTCGGTGCGCGCGGCGCTCGTGAGCTCGCCGGCCGAAAGGCGCCGGCGCACGTGATCGATCGGCGGGGATTTCCCCTCGATCGGGACGAGCGGGATCCGGGAACCCGGGACGAACCGCCCGCTCGGCGGCACGACGATCTCGAGGAACTTGAGCTCGGAGACGCCGAGCCCGATCACCACGGGCTCGCGGTGGAAGCCGCGGTCGGTCGCGCGGCCGGTCGGCAAATGGTCCAGTACGATGGCGTACGTTTCCACAACGACCCCCTCCGATTCATCGGTACCGGGCCACGAGCTCGAGGAGGCTGGTGATCTGGGCTTCGTCCAGGGCGATCCGCTCCTTCGCGAAGAGGAGGCGGACCTCTTCGGGGAACTGCGGCAGGAGATCGACGATCTTGATCGCGATCGGGACGCTGACGAACCCGAGCGCCGCGAGCTCCCCGAGCATCTTCTGGGTGTCCTCGGGACTGAGGTGCGCGAACGCCTCGGCGTGCTGTTGGGCGAGCAGTGCCTCGCGCGGCAGGGTGCGGAGAGCCGCCTGCTCGGTGAGCATCTGCTTCACGGTCGCCAGCGGCACCGGCTCGGGCATCTTCTACGCGGCCCCCTTTCCGACGCCGGTCGGGCGAAGGTGGATCGTGTTCGCGATCAGTTGCTTGCGCTTTCCGCCGTCGAGGAACTCGACGCGGTAGGCGCGGCCGACCCGCGCGACCACCGTGCAGACCCGGCCCTGGTAGCGGGGATGCGGTTGTCCGTGAGGGTCGGAGGGTTCGATGTTCACCACGACCTTCTGGCCCACTTCGAACGGGCGCAGGAAGCGAGTGAGCGAGGGCAGGCCGCGCTCGCGGGCCTCCTTCGTGAACGTCCCGCGGCTCCGCGAGCGGAACCCTTTGGAACTCTTCACCATGTACGAACCTCCTCTTCTGCGAACTCGTCAGTGGGCATCGTGAACTTCGAGAACGTCCAGGCTCTCGACCTTCAGCGGGACCCCCGTGATCCCGGCGAGGCTCGGATCGGTGCGCCCTCCATCTCCTTCCACCCACTCCTTGACGTACGTTCCCGCCTCGGTGCGCAGTTCGATGGTGAACCTTCCCGGCTCCCACGACGCGAGGTCGGCCGCGACGATCCGCCGCCGTCGAACGCGGTCGGAACGCCGGTGCGCGACCCGGGTCGGGGTGCGTTGGGCGAGGGTTCGGGCGAGCGCGAGCGACAGAGCCTCCTTAACCTTTGCTTCGGAAAGCTCGCCCAGGACCACGACTCGGTAGCTCTTCTCCGGGGTCGCCTCCTTCACTTGGACCACCTCGACCGGGTCGGCCGGGCGGAGGCCATCGACCTCCACGCGCCCTCCCGAGATGGCGGGGATCTCCTTGGCGAGCGCCGTCACATCGATCGAGCGACGGTGGGGTCGGCGGATCTCGAGAACGAACGGCCGGCCACCTCCGAGCATCCGGGCGTCGATGTCCTCGCGCCCCATCCCGTGGAAGCGCGTGCCTTCCCCCGCGGTCGCGCTCAGCACCGGCGCGGCGATCAGCTCCTCGACGCTCTCCGCATACGTCTTCCCGGTCCCGCCGCACTTCTCGCATCCGCGCCCACGGCATGCGCGGCACGGCCAACGGGTCTGCGGAAGGGTGCGATCGAGCTTGCGGTAGCGCCCGTAGAGGTACAGCGGCTGGATCGTGACCCGGACCTGCCCTACGGGGAGGTCTGCGAGGAACACGACGTCCGGGCGCTCGCTTCCCCCCGCGGCGCTCGTCGCCGTCTCGACCCTCTTCCCGAGCTCCCGATTGAACGCCGATCGGATGCTCTCCGCCGAAGGCGAGCCGACCGCCCGGGCGAGCTCCTCCTCCCGGGCCAGGTCCTCCGGCTCCCAGCGGGAGCCGCAGGTGAATCGATGGAACTCGATCCCCTGGCCCGCTCGGACCACGCGTTCGACCCAGACCGGGATCCGTTCGAACGCTCCGCGGCACAGGGAGCACTGGACCCCGCTGCAGAAGGAGAGGGAGGGGAGTCGTTCCCGGAGCCGTTGGGCGCGTTCCGGATTGGTAAGCCCTCGGCCCTGGCGGCCAAAGAGTCGGCCGAAGCATTCGGCGCACAGCGCCTGCGAGCTCGCGCGCTCGGCGATCGCAAGCATTTCGGCCGAAATGTCGAACGGGACCACGGAGGCTTCGCCCATCGCCGGAACCTGCCTCGGTCCGGCCGAGGGCAAAAGCTTGTCGCGGTCCCCGCGACTGAGCCCTTTTCCCTGCGGAGGGGTTGCCCGCCGGAGGATCGTGCCCGATTCGGACGCGGCGAAGGAGAGTACACGCTCGGTCACCGAGCAGGAGCTCGCTCTCGCGATCGAGCGCACGCTCGTGGCCCACGGACGTATCCCGGCCTCCGAGGCTGCGCCGACGGCCCGGATGGTCCTCGGGTACTTCGGCCCGGACGACGCGGTGCTGGACAACACCCTTCAGGGAGAGGACCGCGACCGCTTCTACTGGCTGGAGGACGAGGGCTTGCTCACGAGCCAAGAGGAGGACGCTACGGTCTCCCAGGGTCGGAGCTGGCGCATCCACTATTGGATCCTCCAGAAGACCCGGATCCGGGAAGTCGTGAAGGAGGCACAGGGTCGGGCCGCCTCGGGCGAGGCGTCCTCCGCCGTCTACGCGTCCATCGGCGAGCGCGATTGGCGTCACGAGGACCGGCCCTCGGCCCCAGGTCCCGGCTGACGGAAGGAGCACCCTCCGCGCCGATGTCCGGGCTCAAGATGCCCGTAGGTCCGTCGTTGCGAGGAGGGGTTGGACCACGAGCGCGGACGGCCCGTTCCGGGGGAGCCTGCCCTGCGAGGGCCGGCGCATGGCCGCGGAGCGTCTCGCTCGTGCGGTGGCCGGTTCGGCCCGCGGTTCGGGCATCGTCTTCGAGCAGCGCTGCGGGGGGACGGAGGTCCGTCTCACCGCGCGATCGATCCCGATGGTACCGGGAATCCTTCCGGAGCCTGTCCGGCGTCCGAGACCGAACATCCTCGCGGATGGGGCCCGGCCTAACGGTGAGCTCGAGATAGAGTTCGGTTTCCTGGTCCAAAGCTCGCCGCCCAGCCCTGCACCCCGAGCGGACGGGGTGGGATCGGTCGGACCAACCCTCTTCCCTTCGTTCCCCATCGCAGGCGCCGAAGCGACGATCCAAACCTTCTGGCTCCCCCGCGGGCGAGGTTCGGTCGCGGTGGCACGGCGCTATGCCGTCTCCTCTCACGGAGCCCCCACGTCCGATCCCGAAGCGGCCCTCGTGAAGGCTCTCCTGGTCGAGGACTGGGCGCTACGCTCGCAACGACCGTGCCGAGCGCAACCGTTCCGGCCCTTTCGAGGTACTCGCGATTGGCTCGAGCTGCGTGCGCGCCATCTTCCTGCGGGGGCTTGGGTCGAGCTCCCGCCGGCGGGCGCGGCTCGGACCGTCGAGGGTCCCCGACCGCCGCGGCCCGCCGCGTCGTTCGCCGACCTTCCGGCGCATCTCGCGGCCTTCGGCGCGACCGGGTCGGGAAAGACCTCCTGCCTCGCCGAGATCGGCGCGGAGGCCATCTGCCGCGGCACGAGCGTTGTCGCCGTCGACCTCCACGGGGATCTCGCGCCGGCGATCGCCGCCCGCACACCGCCCGAGCTCCGGGATCGGATCCTGGCGATCGACGTGACCGAGCGACCGGTGCCCGGTCTCGATGTTCTGGGATCCGCCCAGGGTCGGATCGACGACCGCCTCGCTGCTCATGTGGTCGCGGCGCTCAAGCGTCTGAGCCCGGATGGGGAGGAGATCTACTGGGGGTTCCGGCTCGAACGGATCTTCGACTCGTTCGTGCGGATCGCTCAGGAGGAGGGAGGATCGCTCGTCGACCTCGCCGAGCTCCTTTCCCGCCCCGAGCGAAGGGAGGCCGCGCGGTGGAGCACCCGTCGGGCCGAACTCGCCCAGTTCCTCGAAGAGGTCGAGCCGGTCGCGCGCCGTCAGCCCGAGATCCTCTGGGCGGCGGGGGCCCGCCTGTCGAAGGTGGTGCTCGTTCCCGCGCTCCGCGAACTGCTCGCCCCCGAGATCCCGGGCTGGTCGCTCGAGCCGCTTCGCTCCGACGGAAGGTCTCTCCTGCTTCGCCTCCCGTTCGCGGAGATCGGGCCCGAGGCGGCCGGGCTCGCCGCGAGCCTCCTCCTCGGTCGCCTGTACCTCGAGGTCGCCCGCGCTCCGTCCCCGACCCGCCCGGTCCTGTTCCTGCTCGACGAGGCCCACGCCCTCTCTCCGCGCCTCCTGACCGAGATCGTGACCGAGGGCCGGAAGTTCGGCGTCCGCGCCGTGGTCGCGACCCAGTACCCGGGCCGTTTCGCGAGGGAGGTCGAGGTCGCCGTAGCGGGTTCGGTGGGCGATTACCTCTGCTTCCGGATCCCCCCCGCGAGCGCGGCTTCCTCGGCTCGGTGGTTAGGCCTGGACCCGACCACCTCGGCCGAGGCGCTCGCCCGCCTACCGAACGGAACGGCGTGGCGCCTCGGGGGCGAGTTCGAGCCGGTGGCCGTCTCGGACCCGGTCGCGTCGGACGCAGGCGCTTGGCGAGCGCTCGTCCGGAGAAGTCGCCCACCGGGAACGGAGCCGGGGATCGAGACGAACCCGTCGACAATCCGGTTCGGCCCGGATCCCCGGGTCGAGTCCCTGCTCCTGGCGGCCACCGTCCTCGGGGAAGACTGTCCCGAAGGGTTCACGCCGTCCGAGTTGATCGAGGAGGCGCGCTCGAACGGACCGACCGGTGTCGATGTCTCCGAGCTGGCGGTCGCCTGGCGCGCTCTTTTGCGCGCGCGCTGGGTCGACCCGGCCGAGGACGGTCGATATCGACTCAACGCGCGCGGTGCCGCGGCGCTCGGCCAGGGCCGATCGACCGGGGCGATCCGGGAGACCTCGGAGCACCGGGCGCTCCTTCGCCTCGCACGGGGGATCCTGGCCCGGCGGGGTTGCCGGTTCGAGGTCGTGCGCCAAGGGCGCTTTGACACGACCCTGCCCGACGGCCGGATCCGACTCGTACCGGCGGATCGGCTCGACGCTCCTCCGGTCGAACGGGCCGCCGCGCTGACCCGGGCGCAGGGCTCGTGGGCATGGAGGTTCTTCGGTGGCCGGGACGCCCACGTCGAGGCCGAGGTCAGCGGCGCGCTGCGACGCGAGCGCATCGACCGAGGGCTCTCGAAGGCGCGCACGGCCGGTGCGTTCGCCCTCTTCCTCGTGGCGGACGCCGAACGCGCGCGTCGCGTGCGGAGCATCCTCCACGAGAAGGGGCTCGTGCCGGACCGTGCCCAGGTCTGGACGCTGAGCTCGGCCGCGGCGGTGCGCCGGATCCCGCCGGGGGCGGCAACGCGGGGTCCTCCCTAGGTCTTCCTGCGAGTTCGTATGCTCGCGGGTTGGTATCGCGGGGCTCCTCCGAGCGACGGGAAGTCGTTCTCCCGGATGAGCCGGGCGATGTGCTGGAAGGCATACGTCACGAACCCGACCGCGGCGACGAGCCCGACCACGCTCGCGAGGTCGCCGACCGTGTTCGGGACGCCGAAGACCAGGAGGATCACGCCGAGCGAGACGATCGCGTTGTAGGCGGCGTGCATCCCGACCGCTACGAGGTAGTAGCGGCCCGACGCCCCCGCCACGCCGCGCACGTGCGAGAGCGCGTAGCCGTAGCCGAACATCGCGGTCGAACTCGCGTGCAGGAGGACGCTCGAGACGCTGCGAACGAGGATGATCCCAATCGCCGCGGGCAGGCCGCCGACCGCGAAGGCGACGATCGCATAGAGAGCGTCCTCGAAGAACCCGAAGCCGAGGCCGACCGAGGCTCCGAACACGGGCCCGTCCGCGACGAGCCGGATCCGCTTCTTCTGGCCGACGACCCCGAGGGCCTTGAGCCCCTCTTCGACGAACGGAGCGATCACGAGGATCAGGAAGAACTCCCCGGCGGTCGAGTTCCCGTTGAGGAAGGTGAACTCCGGGCCGGGAACTGCCCGGGAGAGGGACGTGCCGGCCGCGACGAGGACGCCTTCGATGGTCGCCGCGACGATCGTGGCGATCACCGCGCCGTAGAGGAACGACGTCGCGATCGGGCCCCATGCGATCGTCCGGTAGCGCTCGACGCCGCGGATCCAGACGAGGTAGATGACCGCCGGCACGAGGGCGATCACGAAGATCGCGAGGAAGTCGAGGAACTCGGTCGTGAGGTCGGTCACGATCCCCCTCCGCGAGCCGGGTACGGATAGAACCCCTCGGCGGACTTACGCCCGAGACGACCGGCCGCCACCATCTGGCGCAGCAACGGGCAGACGCGGTACTTCGGGTCCCGGAAACCGTCCCACAGCACGTCCAGGATCGCGACCGCCGTGTCGATCCCGACCAGGTCCGCGAGCTCGAACGGCCCCATCGGGTGGTGGAACCCGAGGCGGTAGGCGGTGTCGATGTCGTCGCGGGTGGCGACCCCTTCCTGGAGCATCCAGGCCGCCTCGTTGATGAGGACGGCGAGGCCGCGGGTGGTCACGAACCCGGGAGAGTCTTTGGAGTGGACGACGGTCTTGCCGAGCTTCTTCGCGAACCGATCGGCTCGCTCGACGATGTCGGGGCGCGTCCGGGCGCCCGGGATGAGCTCGACGAGCGGCATCTGGAGGACCGGATTGAAGAAGTGGACCCCGACGAGTCGGCCCGGGTCCCGGAGGACCTGCCCGATCTGGGTGATCGGCAGCGAGGAGGTGTTCGTCGCGAACAGGGCATCGGGCGCCGCCGCGGCCTCGATCTGACGGAAGAGCTCCTGCTTGATCTCGAGCTTCTCCGGCGCTGCCTCGAGGACGATCGAGGCGATCGATGCCCGGCGGAACCCGATCGCAACATCGATCCGGCCCGCGGCTTCCTCCCGGCTCACCAGGTCGAGCAGTCCCTTGTGCACCTGGCGGTCGAGCGCCCGCAACGCATTCGCCTTCCCTCGCTCGGCGAGCTCGGCGCTGACGTCCTCGAGCGTGACAAAGTATCCGGCAAGGGCCACCTGGGCCGCGATCCCGCTGCCCATGATCCCGGCGCCGACCACGAACAGGCGTTCCCCGACGGACCGCCGGGGGTCCGAGGCCGCGTTCACGACGTCTCCGGATCCGTCGGGGCGACGGCCGGTCGGACCCGGTCGAGGAACTCGCACGCCCGGCAGAGAGTCCCCGCAGCGGGGGCGCCGCACGAGCGGCAGCGTCCCGGTGCCCCGAGCTGCTCGAGAAACCCTCCGTCGACGAGCTCCCGATGCGTCCGCCGCAGCGCGTGCCGCGTTCCCGGCACTTCCTCCTCGAGCCGCCAGACGACCTCGCGGTAGACGTTGCGCCCGGCTCGGCCGGCGTGCGGGCACTCGCCGTGATCGAACGGAAGCCCCGTCAGCCGTGCATACAGGTAGACCTCCCGCTCGGGAACGTCGCCCAGCGGGGCGATCCGCGGGACGAGGCCGGGCTGGCGACTCCGGTGCGGAGCCATCCGGGCGAGGCGCCCGAGATCTCCGCGCGCGAGGTTCATGAGGATCGTTTGCGCGAGGTCGTCGAGGTTGAAGCCCAGGACGAGCGCGCTCGCATCGGCCCGCCGAGCGAGGTCGTTGAGCAGGCGTCGGCGCCAGACGCCGCAGAACGAACACGGAATCGTGGTCGGGAGCGCGGCCGCGGCGCGATCGGTGGTCGTTCCGAGCTCGTCCTGGGCCCGGACGATCCGGTGCTCGACCCCGAGCTGCTGCGTGAGGCGCTCGGCCGCCCGGAGCGTGGCCGGTCGGTAGCCGGCGATCCCCTCATCGACGCTGATCGCGACGAGCTTCACGTTCGGTCGGCGGCCGAAATATCGTTGGGTCTGCGCGAGCGCGACCGAGGAGTCCTTTCCGCCCGAGAGCGCGACGGCGATCGTCCCACCGGGGAATCGAGGGATCTGACGGTGCAGCTCCCGGCGCACTCGCTCGTCCACCGACCGCAGGAAGTGCTTCTCGCACAGGTGGGCGCCCGCGTACGGCTGGTCGATCACCGCGGTCTCGGGGCAGAGAGTGCACTCCACGGCCATGCCCAGCCGGCGGCGATATTTAGGTCGCCCGCGGGCCGCTATGTTTACCTGCGACGACCGGTCTGCGAGGGTCTCCATGCGGTGGGCCGAGCACTACCTTCCGGAGCTCGCCCTCGCCGCCACCTTCGGCGGCGCGGCCGCGATCAACGTCGTGATCTTCGCGTTCTTCGGGATCTCCCCGTATTCCGTCATCGCCTGGGACATCGCGACATTGCTCGCGGTGTCGACCTACTTCACCGTCCGCCGCGCCCAGCGCGATCCGCGCCCCTTCCTGCGCGAGCTCGTGCTCGTCGGCCTCGTTCTCGCCGCGATCAGCATCTTCACGGGGATCGGGAACGGCGCGACCGACGAGGGCTACACGACCCCGCTCTACGGGAACATGATGGTCCACCTCGTGAATCCCTACTGGATCCAGCTCACCGTCCCCTACACGGTACACTACGGGCCGTTCTTCAGCTACCGCGTCGTCTCGACGAGCTTCGACACGTACCTGCCCCTGATCTCCTTCCTCCAGATCCCCGGTGCCGGGATCGTCGGGTACGAGCTCCTCGGCGTCGCGGCCTGGGTGGGGATGGTCTACCTGGTCCGGAAGGACGAGTTCGCCTCGCTCACCCTTGCGAGCCCGGTCGTCGCCCTCCTCGCGTCGAACGGCTTCAACGACCTTCCGGTCCTGTTCCTGATGACCCTCAGCCTACGGGGTTGGAGCGGTCCGAAGGCGAAGATCATCGAGTACCTCACCTACGGGATGAAGCAGTTCGCGAACGCGTTCTGGCTCGTCGTCTACCTCGCCCAACGGCGGTGGGCGAGCGCGCTCCTCGTGATCGGGATCAGCGTCGTCTGGGTCCTGCCGTTTCTTCTGTGGCCCGGGGAGGGCGGCGGCGTGTACTGCCAGGCCCTCACCCTCGGATGGGGACCCGGCTGTGCGGGCATCCGGAGCGGCGTGCGCGGGGTCACCGACCTCTGGGTCCACTGGAACTACTACCTATGGCCCGTCTGGATCTACGCGCTCTTCCGCTCCGGCATCGATCGGTGGATCGCCGCGGCCCGCCGAGCATTCGCCCGTCGTCGGGAACCCGAGATCCCCGTTCCCGGCGCGTGAGGAAGCGTCCGGCCCTCACTCGGCTTCCTCTGCGCGCATACGGTTATTAGGGCAAAGTCGGCCGGAGCGTTCGCGATGGCGACGGCCGCGTTCCGGGTCGGTGCGGAACCTGCGGGGCGGCGTGCTCGACGCCCTCCTGCGACCGGACCTGCGCGGGCTGCGAACGAGAGCCCCGGCCCCTTCGATGCCGAAGAGACCGTGCGCGCGTTCGATCGGTACCTCCGTGCCCAGGAGCGCAGCCCGTGCACGGTGAAGCAGTACACCCACATCGCCCGGATGTTCTTTGGCTTCGTGCGCAAGCCGATCGAGGAGGTCAGCGCGCGCGATCTCGAGACGTTCCGCGAACACCTCGTCCTCCAGCGCCACTACTCGAAGAATTCCCTCTACACGACCATCCGCGGCCTCACCTGCCTGTTCCGAAGCTTCGGCCTCGGAATCGCGGACCAGCTCGAGCCTCCTCGCCGGCCCGAACGTCTCCCGCACTACCTCAACGAGGACGAGATGCATCGGCTCTTTGCGGCGGTCGCCTCCTCGCCGCGCGACAGTGCGATCGTGCACGTGCTGGGTTTCGGCGGCCTGCGCGTCGGGGAGCTGTGCCACATCGAGCTGGACGACCTCGATCTCGACCGGAACGTGCTGCACGTGCGCAGCGGCAAGGGCGACAAGGACCGAGAGGTCGTGCTCGACGAGCGCGCGCGAACGGCGATCGATCGATATCTCGCCGACCGCGCGACCGTGACGGTCGCGAGCACGCGGCTGTTCCCGGTCGGGCCGGTCACGGTCGAGAGGATCGTGCGCGGGGCCGCCCGCGCGGCCGCCATCGACCAAAGGGTCACGCCGCACATGCTCCGCCACTCGCTCGCGACCGCCCTGCTCGCGCGCGGCTGCGACATCCGCTACATCCAGAAGCTCCTCGGGCATGCGTCGGTCGCGACGACCCAGATCTACACGCACGTCGACACGCAGTCCCTGCGCGCGGCCTACGAGCGGGCGAAGCCGGCCTATTAACGGCGTGACCCTCGCCCCCCTCGTGCCGCTCCCGGAACGCGTCGGTTGCCTCGTGCTCGGCGGGGGCATCGCCGGAGCCGCCACCGCCTACCATCTCGCCCGGAGGGGGGAGCGCTCGGTCCTGCTCTACGAGCCCAAGACCCCGAACGCGGGGGCCAGCGGGCGCGCCGCGGGGATCCTGACCGACCAGCAGTGGAACGAATGGGACGTCGAGGTCGCCCGCGAGACCGTGAAGGAGTACGAGGAGCTCTCGCACCGACACCCCCACATGGGGTTCGCGCGCAACGGGTTCTTGCGGTGGACGACCCACCCGCTCGCGGCGGAGGCGATCGACGTCGCGTACCGTCGGATGCGCCGATGGGGGGTATCGGTCGATCGGATCGGCCCTGCCGACCTTCGCGCGGCGTTCCCCTGGGGGCGCTTTGACGACGTGCTCGCCGGGCTTCGAGGGACCGCCGACGCCGTCGTGACGCCGAGCGCGACCACCGATGCCTACCTGGCCGAAGCACGAGATCTCGGAGCGGACGTTTGGTTCGGCGATGGGCCGGCGCAGCTCCGAGCCGAGCCTTCGGGGTTCCAGCTTCGAGCCCGTCACCGGACGATCGCCGCGCGCACGACCGTTGTCGCCGCAGGAGCTTGGTCGAAGGCGCTGTTGCGTTCGATCGGTCAGGGGCTTGCGCTGACACCGTACCGGGTGCAGGCGGCGACGCTCCGGCCGCCGGACCCACCCCCCGAACGGTTCCCGAGCGGACACGACCTCGACACCGACGTGTACTTCCGGCCCGAGGGGCCCGGCCGGGTCCTCGCCGGGGACGGGACCGAGCGCGTGGAAGCCGATCCGGACCGGTTCGTCACCACCGGCGACCCCGGGTTCGTGACCCACCTCGCCGAGAGCGTTCGCCGGCGTCTTCCCGGCTGGGAGGGGTCCGAACTGATCCGGGCCTGGGCCGGGGTGTGCACGGCGACGCCCGATCGTCGGCCCCACGTGGGGGCGGTGGATCCCTCGCAGGGGCTCTACTGCATCGTCGGGTTCAACGGATACGGCGTGATGCGCGCCGGCGGGGCCGCGCGTCGGCTCGTCGATCTCCTCGTGGAAGGGCCGGGAGGCCGGGCCTCCGATCGGCTCGTGCCGGTCGATCCGCGGAGGTTCCCGACCTCCCCTCCCGACTTCCCGCCGCACCCGGGGTTCACCTTGGAGGGAGGCGATGAGCCTCGCTTCTGACGCCTTGGCGATCGCTCGTGCGGGGATCCGGGCGGCCGATCCGGACGCCGCCGTCCGCCGAGTGCTCCATCGCGGCCCGGGCGAGGTCCGGGTCGGTCGGATGCGGCTCGCGCCGGGCGGGCACGGGCGCATCCACGTCGTCGCCCTCGGAAAGGCCGCGGGGCGGATGGCCGATGCCGCCCGCCGCGTGCTGGGGAGCGGGGTCGTGGGGATCGCCGTCACGTCTCCCGGGAGCCCCGCGGCCCACGGTCGCATCCGGACCCTCCGGGGAAATCACCCCCTTCCGGGCCCGGCCTCCCTTCGCGCGGGCCGAGCCCTCCTCCGCTACGTCGACCGGCTCTCCGAAGACGATGCGGTCCTGTTCCTGATCTCCGGCGGGGGTTCCGCGCTCGCCGAGGTCCCCCGTCCTCCCGTGACCCTGGCCGACCTCGAGAAGACGACCTCCGTCCTCCTCGCGAGCGGGCTATCGATCCGGGTCGCCAACGCTCTCCGGCGGAAATTGAGCGAGATCAAAGGAGGGCGACTCGCCGCTCGCGTGCGTTCGCGGCGCTACGCGACCGTCGCGATCAGCGACGTGGTCGGCGACCCTCCTCTCGATGTGGCCTCCGGCCCGACGGTCTTCGATCCTACGTCGGCCCGGCGCGCGATCCGGCTTGCGCGCACGTCGAAGATTTACCGGCAGCTCCCGCTCCGTGTTCGGACCTTGCTCGAGCGCGAGGCACGAGCGCGCGCCCGCCCGCACCGTACGTCCGCCCGGGCCTACGTCTTCGCGGCCACGAACGCGACGGCGTTGGCCGGCGCGGCGGGCGCCGCGCGCCGGCGCGGGTATCGGACCGTCGTCGCCGATCGCCCGATCGTCGGCGACACCGATCGGGCCGCACGTGCGTTCGTTCGTCGTATGGCGATCGCGGGAGGCCTGCGAGGCGCTCGGCGCATCGCATGGATTGCGGGGGGTGAGACGACCGTAGAACTGGGCTCAAAGCCGGGCCGGGGAGGGCGCAACCAGGAGTTCGCCCTGACCGCGGCCCCCCTCATCGCCGGGCGTCCCGCGCTGGTGCTGTCGGTCGGCACCGACGGGATCGATGGGCCGACCGATGCTGCGGGCGGATGGGTCGACGGGACCACAGCGCGCCGGGCCGAAGCGCTGGGGATCGACCTTGCCCGGGAGCTTCGGCGACACAACGCGTACCCCGTGCTCCAGCGCCTCGGCAGCCTCGTCCGCACCGGACCGACCGGGACGAACGTGACGGACCTTCACGTCGGGCTGCGGGTCCCTACTCGGGGTAGGGAAAGTAGTCGGGCTTCGGACGGTCCTTCCAGTCGACGTAAATCGTCTTGAGCTGCAGATAGTCTCGGACGCCCCAGACGGTCCCCTCGCCACCGAGGCCGCTCTGGCGGAACCCGGCGTGGTAGCCCTGGGGGCTCTCGGGGCCGGCGCGATTGAGGTACGTCTCGCCGTAGCGGATCGTGCGCGCGGCCCGCTCGGCGAGCGACACGTCGCGCGTGAAGACGTAGCTCGACAGGCCGTACTTGCTCTCGTTGACCTGTCGTACGACCTCGTCGAACTCCTCGTAGGTGAGCACCGGCAGGACGGGACCGAAGATCTCCTCCTGCGCGATCGGGTTGGCGTTCGTGACGTCGGTCAGGATCGTCGGGGCGTAGAACGCTCCCTTGTCGAACTCCGGGCCGCTCGGAACGGAGCCGCCCAGCGCGACCTTCGCGCCGTCGGAAACGGCGCGAGCCACGTCCTCGGCGACGGCGTCCCGCGCGCTCCTCGCGTACATCGGTCCCATGTCGGTGTTCGGCCGGAGCCCCGGGCCGACCCGGAGCTGGCGGGTGAGCCCGTGGACCTTCCGCACGAACTCCGGTGCGACCTTCTGGGAGACGAACGCCCGTTCCGCCGCGATGCACGACTGGCCCGCGTTCCAGAACCGCGCCCAGACCGTCGCACGGGCGGCCGCCTCGAGGTCGGCGTCGGCCGCGACGATGACAGGCGCCTTGCCGCCGAGCTCGAGCAAGCACTTCACGACGTTCGGCGCCGCGAGGCGCAGGATCTCGATGCCGCTCGCGGTCGAGCCGGTGATCGTTACGGTGGAACAGTGCTTGTGCCCGATCAGCGCGGGTCCGAGCTGCGCGCCCGATCCGCTCACGACGTTGAGGACCCCCGGGGGCAGTCCCGCCTTGGCCAGCGTCTCGGCGATCAGGAGGGAGCAGAGCGGAGTGTTGCTCGAGGGCTTCAGGACCATCGTGTTGCCGCCGAGCAGCGCGGGCGCGATCTTCCGGGTGATCGTCGCGGCCGGGAAGTTCCACGGCGTGATCGCGACCACGACCCCGCGGGGGAGCCAGGTGAGGCGCATCGACTCCCCGGACGGAAGGCCCGAGACCTCGTCGCCCGTGAGCGTCCGTGCGAACGCCGGGTAATACTCGAGGTTGTCCACCGCTCCGGCCACCTCGCTCCGGCTCTCGTGGAGGACCTTGCCCATCTCGCGGGTCATGAGGTGCGCGAGCTCGTCCGAGCGCCCGCGCAGAAGCTCCGCGGATCGAAGCAGAATCTTCCCTCGGGCCCCGGCGCCGATCGCCTCCCAGGCGGGCTGCGCCCGGTACGCCGAATCGATCGCTGCCTTCGCGTCGTCCGGTGTGGCCTTGGCCACGCGGTCGACGCGCGACCCGTCGGCCGGGTCGATCACGTCGAACGTACCTCGGGTACCGAGAGGGACGTACTCGTTGTCGATCCAAATCCCTCGGACGGTGGTCTCGGGCATCACCCACCGATCGCCGGGAGGCGTAAACCGTTGACTCGGTCTTTACCGCGCGGCCCGCAGACGCTCGAGCTTTTCGAGGAACTCCGGGCCTTCCCCGGTCGTGAGGGGTTGTCCGTCCGCGCGCGCGAGCTCGAGCCCGGCGTGGGCGCAGGCCTCGGTCGGCGTCCGCCCTTCCAGCAGCGCGCGGAGTGCGACCTGCTCGCGCCGGGTGAGGGCGAGGCCGTGCAGCTGGAACTCCTCGAACGCCTCGAACGCGACCGGGCACACGAGGCGTGCGAGTCGGTCGACCTGGGCGGCGAAGAGCCGGATCTCCTCCTGCGCGTGCGGGTCGAGTCGTAATAGGAGGAAGTGGAACAGGTTGTGAAGGTCTGTCTTCCAGTACCACTGAGTATAGTAGGCGACCGGGAGGAGGAGCCGCGCGGTCTCCCGGGCGACGCCCGCCTCGAGCGCGCGCCGGTAGGAGGCATACGCGTCCTTCGACACCCGCTCGAGATCGCCTTGGAAGGCGCTCACGATCTCGGGCGAGAGGGGATCCCCCCGTCCCTGGCGGTTCCGCGTCGACTGGTGGCGAACCTCGTCGGCCGGCGGGACCTCGTATTCGTCCTCGACCACGGAGTACCGCGCGCTGACCTCGTTGAGGGAAGCGGTCCGGTGACGGACCCACTGCCGCGCGACGAAGATGGGGAGCCGAACGAGAAACTTGTACTCCACCATCTCGAACGGCGTCGTGTGGCGATGGCGCAACAGGTAGCGGATCAGCCCCCGGTCGTCGCGGGCCGTCTTCGTTCCCTTGCCGTAGGAGACGCGAGCCGCCTGAACGATCGCGTCGTCGTTGCCCATGTAATCGATCAGCGCGACGAACCCGTGGCTCAGAACGGGGTGGCGGACACCGAGCTCCCGGTCCGCCGATTCGACCCGTGGCCTCGCGAGCGGGCCTGTCGGTTCCGGCACGGAACGCCGAACCCGACGGTCGCCATAAGGTGCTCGTCGTACGAGCGAGGTCATCTTTTTGCCGTGCCGAGCCTCGACTCGCCCGGAGGGCCGGTGACGCGGATCTTCGTGGGAGTCTCCTGGCCGTACGCCAACGGCCCGATCCACATCGGCCAATTCGCGAGCACCTACCTGCCGGCCGACATCTTCGCCCGGTATCACCGCCTGAAAGGGAACGAGGTCCTGATGGTCTCGGGCTCCGATATGCACGGGACCCCCCTTCTGGTGCGGGCGGAGGAGGAGGGAACGACGCCCGAGAACGTCGCGCGCCGTTTCCACGCCATCCACAAGGCGACGTTCGCCCGTGCCGGCATCTCCTTCGATCTCTACACCGATACACACACGGCGAACCACGAGCGAACGGTGCGCGAACTGTTCCTCGCGATCCTGGAGAACGGATACGTCCGTCGCCGTACCGAGGAGGGGCCGTACTGTCCCAAGCACCGACGGTTCCTTCCCGACCGGTACGCGCTCGGGATCTGCCCACATTGCGGGTTCGCGAACGCGCGCGGGGACGAGTGCGACAACTGCGGCCGCCCGATCAACCTCCGGCAGCTCGGCTCTCCGCGCTGCGCTCTGTGCGGGACGCCGGCGGAGTTCCGGCCGTCCGAGCACTTCTACCTCGAGCTCGACAAGCTCGAGAGCGCGGTCGCGGAGTTCGTCGCCGGCCGCCCCCACTGGCGCACGGGTACCCGGCGGGTCGCCGAGAACTTCCTGGCCGAGGGACTCCACCCCACCCCGATCACCCGCGATCTCGAATGGGGCGTGCCGATCCCGCTCGACGGCTACGACGGGAAGGTGTTCTACGTCTGGTTCGAGGCCCTGATCGGCTACCTGTCGGCCTCCCGGGAGTGGGCGATCCGGGCCGGCCGGCCCGACGCGTGGCGCCGCTACTGGGATGCGCGCGAGCCGGTGCGGCAGTACTACTTCATCGGGAAGGACAACCGCTTCCATCACACGATCGAGTGGCCGGCGATGCTGCTCGGCGCCAAGAACCTCCAGGTCCCGTACGACGTCCCCGCGAACGAGTGGATGAACCTCGGGGGCCAGAAGGTTTCCAAGTCGCGGACGAAGGAGCTCGACGTCTTCATCCCGTCGATGCTGGACCGCTACCCGGTCGACGTGGTCCGGTTCTATGCCGCCCTGCTCGCCCCCCAGAACCACGACACGGAGTTCGACGCGGACGAGTTCGAGCGCCTGCGGGACGAGATCCTCGCGAACCAGCTCGGGAACCTCGTCCAGCGCACGCTCGTTCTCGCTCGGGACAAGCACGCGAACCGCATCCCCCCGCCTCCCGAGAGCTGGAGCCCCACCGCAGCGGACGGGATCGGGGCACACCTGCGGGGCGTCCACACCCGGGTCGAGGAGGAGTACGAGGCGGTCCGCCTGAAGGAGGCTCTCGACCTCGTCCTCGAAGAGGTGCGCGAAGCGAACCGTGCGTTCCACGAGGCAACGCCATGGAACCTCCCCCCGGCCGAGCGGGCGAGGGTCCTCTACGAGACGATCTGGCGGCTGCAGGCGATCGCCACCTGGCTCTCCCCGACGCTTCCGACCACGTCCGAGCGCATCCTCCGGATGCTCGGGTCCGTCGATCCGCTCGCTCCGGGAAGCTGGGACGAGGCTCTCCGCCCCCCTGCTTCCGGGCGGGCCCTCGGCCCCGTCGAGCCGCTCTTTCCGCGAGCCTCCCACTCGAACGGTGCGGCTCCCGCGCCCGGGGCGACGACCTCCCCCGGTTCCCCACCGGCTCTGGTGATCCGGGTCGGCATCGTCCGGGTCGCCGAGCCCCATCCCGATGCCGACCGACTGTTGGTGCTGACCGTCGATCTCGGGGAATCGCACCCGCGCACCATCGTAGCCGGCATCCGCGACGCCTACGCACCGGAACAGTTGATCGGGCGGAGGATCGTGGTTCTTGCGAACCTCGCGCATCGCCGGATCCGACGAACGACGAGCCAGGGGATGCTGCTGGCGAGCGAGATCGACGGTCGCCCGGTCCTCCTGACACCCCCGGAGAACCTGACCGCCGGGGCCGTGATCGACGGAACGCCTGCGTCGCCTCCGGAGATCTCGATCGACGACCTCGGGCGTGCCCCCCTCGTCATCGCTAAGGTCGAAGGGCCAGCGAAGGAAGGGGGCACGCGCGTCCGACTCAAGGACCGGTCGATCCTCGTCGAGGGCACGGCCCCTGCGGGAGAGCTCGTCGTCGTCCGGCTCCGCGCTCCCGACGCGTCG
>JAKAPG010000082.1 GCA_021823085.1 Thermoplasmata archaeon
TCCGATCCCGAATCCGGCGACGATCGCGCTCAGCAGGATCCCGGCGATGGGAGTGCGACGGTGATGCGGCGAGGGCGAGCTCATCATCGGGTGCTCGGACACGTGGGTTCCCATCGAGGCAACGACGGCGCTCCCCTCTAAATCGGTTCTGTTCGGTGCCGCAACTCATCTTCTGTCGAGTCCCCCGCGCGGCGCCGAGACGCGTTCGAGCGATCCCGGGAGCCGGAGAGATCTCTCGACCGCCCCGCCGGTTCGGCGGGCGATCGCTCGCCGTGCTCTGCGGTCGAGCTCGGGGGGGAACGGAACGATGACCGGCCGCCTCCGTGCGTCGAGAGTTCGGCGGGACTCCCCTTCGACGGTTCCTAGCGCCGGCCCGAACGGGCCGGCATTTGGATGGGATCCTCGCCGGAGAAACCCGGAAGCCGCCCACCGCCTTTTTTTCGCGGCGAGGAAGGCGTTCGGCCTCCGTGGCCGAGGTTTCGTCGGCCGAGCCCGAATTTTTTGCGAAGGTAGATAAAGGTCGGTGGTGATGCGACCCTGCCCGAGGCCCGGGTAGGCGCAGACGGTGCCACCTACGAATGACGGAGTGCCGGTCGAAAGGCCGGTTGCCGCCGATATGACCATCGCCGCCAACGGGGCGGTGCCCTCCATGGGCAGCTCCCCTGCGACCGGAGGACCGTCCGGTGCATCCCCCGTGGGGGCACCGCCTCCGGCCGCAACCTCGACCCGGACCGGCGGCGATTTTCTCGACTCGGTGCTCCAGCAGCGCAGCGATCTCTTTCGAGGACGGCGCGAGGTCCTTCGAGAGTCCTACGTTCCCAGCCACCTGCCGCACCGGGACCACCAGATCGAACAGGTCGCCCAGATCCTCGCCCCGGCGCTCCGGGGGGATCTGCCGAGCAACCTGCTCATCTACGGGAAGATCGGGACGGGCAAGACCGCGGTCGTCGCCCAGGTGCGGCAGGAGATCGAGAAGAGGACCAAGGCCGACGACCACCTCAAGTTCGTCTCCCTCAACTGCGGAAACATCGATACCGCCTACAGCCTCCTCCAGACGATCGGCAACGAGTTCGCGGAGGAGGAGATCGACCGGATCCCGACCGGTTGGGCTCTCGACCGGGTTCAGGGGGCGATGCGCCGGCTCCTCGACGCGAGCGGCGGGATCGCGGTGATCGTCCTGGACGAGATCGACCGCCTCGTGGCCCGCAGCGGCGACTCCGTGCTCTACACGCTGAGCCAGGTCAACACCGAGCTCGAGTCGGCCCGGATCGTGCTGATCGGGATCTCGAACGACCTCAAGTTCACGAACGGCCTCGATGCCCGCGTCCGGAGCCGCCTCAACGAGGAGAAGATCCTCTTCCCGCCGTACGACGCTCTTCAGCTTCAGGATATCCTGCGCGAGCGGGCGAAGGAGGCCTTCAAGGACGGGGTCGTCGACCCCGGCGTCATCGAACGCTGCGCCGCCTATGCGGCCCTCGAGAACGGGGACGCCCGCCGGGCGCTCGCGCTGTTGCGCCTCGCCGCCGAGATGGCCGAGCGCGACCATGCGAAGCGGATCACTCCGGACCACGTGGTGAAGGCGAAGAACCGCCTCGAGCAGGACGTGATCGGCGAATGCTGCCGCACCCTGCCTTCCCATTGCAAGGTCCTCTTCTACGCAATCCTGCAGGCCTACGAGCACCAGCGCCGAGGCGTGCTGACGGGGGACGTCTACGCCGGCTACGCCAAGCTCTGCCAGCGTCTCGGCCTTCAACCGCTGCACACCCGCAGCGTTTCCAACCACCTGAGCGAGCTGGAGACGCTCGGCCTTATCCGGGCGACGATCGTATCCCGGGGACGCGGCGGACGAACGCGGGAGATCGTGGTGGACGTGCCGGTGTCCGAAACGATGCCGTTCCTGGAGGAGGACCCGCTGCTCGCGCCGGTCGCCCGACCGAGGGGTCGCGGCCAGATGCTCCTCACGAATTTCGACAACCCGAGCCGCCTGAGCCCTTCGTATTGAGCCGCCCGGGGCCGTCGGGCCGTCGCCCCGGTAGGGGGCCTACGCGACGTCGCGCACCGGGTCCGTGGACTCGGAGACGGCCTCGCCCATCGGGATCGCGCTCCGGGCGCGGCGACGGGCGCGCTCCTTGCGAAGGTCGGAGAGATCGCGGTCCAGGTCGCGAAGATCGTTCGTATACCGCTTCAGACGGCGCTTGGCCATTCCCTCGAGCGTCGAGATCTCCCGATCGAGCGTCTCATCGTCCCCGCGGAACGGGCTCATGCCACCGACTCGGAGTCGATCTGAGCCTTCTGGAGCTTCGACGAGAAGTCGACGAAGACGGTCTTGATCTCCGTGAACTCCTCGATCGCCGCCGTCCCCGCCTCCCGGCCCCCGTTGCCGGTGTTCTTGACGCCTCCGAACGGGAGTTGGATCTCCGCGCCGATGGTCGGCGCGTTGATGTACGTGATGCCCGTCTCGAGATCACCCATCGCTCGGAAGGCCCGGTTCACGTCCCGCGTGTAGATCGAGCTCGAAAGGCCATAGTCAACGTCGTTGGCCACCCGCACCGCCTCGGCATAGTCCTTGACCTTGATCACCGATAGGACCGGGCCGAAGATCTCCTCCTTGCTGATCCGGGTCCCGTGCGCGGTCTCGAAGATCGTGGGCTGGATGAAGAAACCCTTGTCGTAGGCGCCGCCGGTGAGCTTCCTTCCGCCGTAGAGGAGCTTCGCCTCCTTCTTCCCGATCTCGATGTAGGATAGGATCTTCTGCTCCTGGTCGCGCGAGGCGACCGGCCCCATGTCGGTCTTCGGGTCGACGGGGTCGCCGATGCGGAACGCGTCGAGGCGGTCGGTGAGCATCTTCAGGAACGGATCGAAGACCTTCTCGTGGACGATCAGGCGGCTCGTCGCCGTGCATCGCTGGCCGGCGGTGCCGAACGCGCCGAAGAGCACCCCGTCCAGCGCGAGCGGAAGGTCCGCGTCCTCCATCAGGATCACCGGGTTCTTTCCCCCGAGCTCGAGGTGGACCATCTTCAGGCCCTCGGCGCCCTTGACGTAGACATCCCGTCCGGTCTCGACTCCTCCTGTGAAGGAGACCGCTCGGACCCGCGGGTCCGTGACGAGCGCCGTCCCCACGACGCCGCCCGAACCGGTCACGAGGTTGAGAACCCCGGGCGGCACTCCCGCCTCCTCGTAGGCCCGAACGACCTCGACCGCGCAACGCGCCGTGCTCGACGCCGGCTTGAAAACGACGGTGTTGCCGCAGACCAGCGCGGCCGCGATCTTCCAGTTCGGGATCGCGGTGGGAAAGTTCCAGGGGGTGATGCAGGCGATGACCCCCTTCGGCTGGCGGACCGTCATGCAGAATTTGGAACGCAGCTCACTGGGAACGGTCTCGCCCAGCAACCGACGGCCCTCGCCGGCCATGTACTCGACGAAGTCCATCGCCTCCTGAACGTCGCCCTTTCCTTCGGCGATGACCTTGCCCATCTCGCGGCTGACGATCGTACCGATCTCGTCCTTGTGGCGTCGCAGGTAGCCCGCCGCCTTCCGCAGGATCTCTCCCCGCTGGGGGGGAGGCGTCTCCTTCCAGCCCGGGAACGCCCTCCGGGCCGCCTCGATTGCCCTCCCCACGTCCTCGGCGCTCGCCGAAACGAACGAACCGACCGGTGCGCCGTTCGCTGGGTTGATCGTTTCGAACCTCTTCGCGTTCGCGGGATCCGTCCACGCTCCGTTGATGAACAAGCCGAATCGCTCCGTCATAACCGGCCAAGCTCCTTGTCCGCTACCCCCTGCCCGTGTACATAGGCTGTGCGGAGACCGACAGCCGGAGCCGATGCGCTACGCCTCGGCCGTCCATGGGTCGGCCGGTGGTTCGACGTCCGTACAGCTCGACGACGAGTCCGATGGCCCGGGAGATTTCGTGGAAGTCCGCATCCCGCGTCACCCGAGAGTGGTTCCCGGCTAAGGCGATACCGGCCGTGAGGACGTCTCCCGTCCCTTTCGACCGACCCAGCGCCGAGAGCTCCGCACGGATCTGGGCCGCTTTCTCGGCGCTCGCGAAGTCGAGTGGGGCGATCTGAAACCGGCGGGCCCACCCACGAAAGAGCGACGCTTGGGTTCGAGAACGAGAGCGGAATATCCCCGCCAAAACCTCATGCGCCACCGGAGTGGGAATCACCTTGATCTCGTTACGAGAACCCCATTCCTCCGGCTCGCGGATCGCCGAGGGTCGTCGGCGCGCGAGGTCTACGAACAGAGTCGAATCAAGCACGGCGCCCCGGACGGCTCCGGCTTCGTCCGAGTCGCTCCCGCTCCGTCTCTCGCTCCGTCCGGAGGTCCTCGGTCCGAGTCGCGTCGACGGCGTCCGCCACCGCGAGTCCATCCGACGGCGAGAGGATCTCGAGGAAGCCCTTCGGCTTGGGACCCGGCTCTCCGAGCAGGCGGTGGCTCTCTTCCGAGACGCTCTCGTCGTCCCTCTTCCGGGACCTAAGGAGATCTTGGGCCGAGCGCTCGAGACGGATGGTGGCGGTCGGCATGCATCTACGTGCATGCCAGCACGCATATCCGTGCGTTGGTGACCCGAGGAGATCTGCCCCCCGTAAGGAGCGCTCCTGCGAACCGCCCCCACGAGGAGGGACCGAAGCCCCGGAAGGACCCGGCCGCTACACTGCCAGCGTGCGAGCGCGGTCCACGAGCCTCCCCGGTCTCGATCGCGGTCGGACGTACACAGGGGTCGGAGGCGTCCGTTCTCCCTGAGGCAACTCTTTTCGACCGCAGAGCCTCCGGGGTGCGGTGATCGACCTCGAACTCATCCGCACCGATCTCGCCGGGGTCCGGGCCAATCTCGAGCGCCGGCAACGGCCCGAGTACCTGGAGCTCCTCGAGCGGGCGCACCAGAGCGACAGCACCTGGAGGGCTCTTCGGCAAGAGGCCGACGCGCTCCGACGGACCCGGAACGAGCTGAGCCGCAAGATCGCGGAGCAGCGCAAGCAGGGACACGCTTCGCCCGAGCTCGATCGCGAGGCGAAGGAGCTACCGGAGCGGATGCACGAGATCGAGGAGAAGGAGGCGGCCGTGCTCGCGGAGCGGGACGTCGCGCTGAAGCGCTTGCCGAACCTCCTCGATCCGTCCGTCCCGTTCGGCCAGGACGATCGCGACAACGTCGCGGTCGCCACGTGGGGCTGCCCCATCCGGGACCCGGGGGGCCGAAAGTCGCACGCCGAGCTCCTCGAGGCGCTGGGGATGGCCGAGTTCGAACGGGCCCACCGGGCCAGCGGATCGGGGTTCTACTACCTGCGGGGCCCGATCGTGCTGCTCGATCTGGCCCTCCAACGTTTCGCGCTCGACCTCTTGCTGGAACGCGGTTTCACGCCGGTCGAGCCGCCGTTCATGCTTCGCCGGACCCCGTACGAGGGGGTCACGGACCTCGCCGACTTCGAGAACGTCATGTACCGCATCGAGAACGAGGATCTCTATCTCATCGCCACGAGCGAGCACCCTCTCGCCGCGCTCTACCAGGGGGAGATCCTCGATGAGGACGATCTCCCGATCCGCCTCGCCGGGATCAGCATGAACTTCCGCAAGGAGATCGGCGGCCACGGGGTCGACCAGAAGGGGATCTTCCGTACCCATCAGTTCTCGAAGGTCGAGCAGTTCGTCTTCTGCCGGCCCGAGGACTCGCCGAAGATCCACGAGGAGATCCGCGCCAACGCCGAGGAAGTGTTCCGGCGCCTCGAGGTTCCGTACCGCGTGGTGAACGTCTGTACGGGCGACCTCGGTACCGTGGCCGCCAAGAAGTACGACATCGAGGCGTGGTTCCCGCGCCAGCAGGCCTACCGGGAGGTCGTCAGCTGCTCCAACTGCACGGACTACCAGGCCCGCCGGCTGGGGATTCGGCTAGGAAAGGCCGGCCGACCGGGGAAGATCGTTCCGCACACGCTCAACTCGACCGCGGTCGCGACGTCCCGCGGGCTCGCGGTGATCCTCGAACAGTACCAACGACCCGACGGCTCGATCGAGGTGCCGAAGGCGCTCCGGAGCTACCTCGGCGGGCGTTCCTCGATCACTCGAGATGGGATGACCTGAACCAAGAGGCGTCGTACGGCATCCGACGAGCCCCGCCATCGGCAACATCGTCTCGACGAGTTCGGCGAGGGGGCCGACCCGGACACGGCCCCTGCCGTTCCCGCACGGGCCCATCCCGAGGGGTTTCCCGAGGTCTGGCGAATCGCGGAAGGGTGGGTTGTCCACCCTCTCATCAAACCCGGGGTCCTGCGAGCATGGCCTTTCCAGATCGACATGGCACGGATCGGGATATCGGAGGACCTGGTCGTGGTCCTCCCGACGGGGTTGGGCAAGACGGTCATCGCGGCCCTCATCGCCGCCGAGATCCTCCGCCGCGGAGAGGGCAAGGTCCTGTTCCTCGCGCCGACGCGCCCGCTCGTCCAGCAGCACAGCGATGCGTTCGCGCGCTGGATCGAGGGTCACCGTCGTGCGCGATTCACGGGAACCGTCAAGCGGCCGCTTCGCGAAGGCTCGTGGGAGGCGAGCGACATCGTCTTCGCGACCCCCGAGATCGTTCAGAACGACGTCACTGCCGGCCGGTACGATCTGCGGGAGGTGGACCTCCTGGTGCTGGACGAGGCGCACCATGCCGTAGGGAGATACGCGTACGTGCCGATCGCCCGGCGATTTCAAGAAGAGCGCCGCCCCGGGGCTCGCCTCCTCGGGCTCACGGCCTCACCCGGCGGAAAGGACGAACGCATCGAGGAGGTCCTCGGCGTCTTTGGAGCCCCGAGAGTCGAGGCCCGATCCCGGGAGGACTCCGGGGTTCGCGAGTACGTCCAGCCCGTCGACATCGAGCTCCGCTGGGTCGACCTTCCGCCCGAGGTCAAGCCGATCCGCGACCGCCTCGAAGTGGCCGCCCACGAGTTCGCGCGCCGCCTGCAGCGGATCGGCTACCTTCGCAAGAAGCCGATCCGATCCCTGACCGTGAAGGACCTCATCTCGCTGCGGAGCGAGATCTTCGCCCGGCCGGGTCCAATGACCCGGAAGTTCACCCCGCTGTACTACCAGCTGGTCCTCCTCCACCTGTTCCACGCCCTAGAGCGGCTCGAGACACAGGGGGTGACTCCGTTCGTCCAGTATCTCGACCGCGTGGGGGCGAAGGACAAACCGAGCCGTGGCGACAAGGCGTTCCTGACCCTGCCCGAGGTCGCCGAGGCGCGCCGGGCGGCCCGGGCCTATCTCGACACCGCGCGCACCCTCTCGCACCCGAAGCTCGCCGCTCTGGCGCAGATCGTGGAGAATACGATCGCCTCCGTGCACGGCCACCCGCCGCGGATCCTGGTCTTCGCCCAGTACCGCGACACGATCCAGGGCATCCAGTCCCTCCTCGAGTCGCACGGGCACGCCACGGGTCGCTTCGTCGGCCAGGCGACC
>JAKAPG010000083.1 GCA_021823085.1 Thermoplasmata archaeon
CGCCATACGGTTGGTATCCCACGGTCCCCTCTTCACAGGTCAGATAGCTCTTGGTTCATAGACCCTTCGTTACCCAGAAACTGGTCACGCACCGAAAGCCTGAAGACGGCCCCCGACGCGTTCGACGAACGCCGAGTACCCAGAGTGCAAATCCGGGAACCCATTACCTCACTGCCCCAGGCTCCCATGGAGATTCGGGATTGGCGCCTGTTCCTCCTTCCGGAGGAAGGCGATTCTGTCGAGCTCTCCCGAGAGAAAGCGCGGGAGCTCCTCGAGCGACTGGAGCGGCTGGAGAAGGTGGAGAAGGAGAAGGCCGAGCTCGAGGAGCAGTGGGTGGCGTACAAGAAGCGCTACCCGGAGACGGTGGGGGTGAAGTCCGGGAAGCCCTATGCACTGAAGACCCCGACCGAGCCTCGCCCCTTGGGGGGCAAGCCTGGGGGCTCGCCCCGGCCACCTCCCTCGACTTCGGTCTCGACCCGACGCCATCGATCGGAGGATCTACCTCCCGCTGACCCACTGTCCGGGGTGCGGGGGGCAGCGACTCAGCGCGGTGCAGGAGACCCGCGCCCGGGTCCTGGAGGATCTTCCCGAACCTTGGACGGGGGTCACGGAATGCACCCTCGAGCGGAGGTATTGTCGGGACTGCCGCCGGTTGGTGGAGGCGGAGGTCCCGGGCGTGCTGCCGCACGCCCAACTGGGCCTGCGACGGATGCATGCCATCGTCCAGCTGAAGATCCGTCATCGAGTCACGGTGGAACAGATCCATCCCCTGCTCCGGAGCCTCTACGGAGTGTCGGTGAGCGAGGGGGAGGTCCACTCGGTGCTCGAGCAGATGGCCGCCGCCTACGGCCCGGTCTCCGAGCGGTTCCTCGAGAAGATGTGGGAAGCGCCTGCGAAGTACCTCGACGAGACGCCGTGGTGGGTGAGCGGACAGAGGGCCCACCTCTGGGTGGGGGCGACTCCCACCGAGGCGGTCTACCTCGTGGGCCCGACTCGGGCGGTCCGGGTGTGGTAGGGCGCACTACCTCGGTCCCCCTTGCCTCGTACTCCGCACTCAACCGTGCGACGCCGACGTGTCCGCGTAAGGAGATTTTGCGAAGGACGGAGGCGCTCCGAAGGAACCACCAATCGTGTTGGGCTGGAGCCCTCTGCTTGTGCACACCCGTTTTCGCAAAGCCGGCCCAAAGGGACGGGCTGACCGCCTCCCGGCTCCGAAGCCAAGCGGGGAAGCACTACGGACGCCGGAAAATCTCGAGGACGAGTAATGAAGCGCTCGCCCCGCCCACTGGGCTCCGATATATAAAAGTCGCCGCTAACCGGCTCTCGGAGAGGGGAGAATGAGCTACCCGGGGCCCGCGACGAGCGCTCTGCTCCTGAGCGGAGGCGAGTCGCAGCGCTTCGGCGGAGAGCCCAAGGCCTTGCTGGATGTGCGAGGAGAACCGGCGATCCTCCGCATGCATCGCATCGTACAGCGATTCGGTCTCGAACCCATCGTCGTGGCGGAGCCACCCCATCCTACCCCACTCGAGGACCTCGTCTGGAAGCTGGGATGCGAGGTCGTCCATTCCGACCGATCGCTGCGGGGGCGGACCGCTTCCATTCAGGAAGGATTGGCCCGTCTCCCGGCAAAGTCGGACGTGCTTTTGTGGCCTGTCGATCATAGCTTCGTCGGGATGGGCACGATCCAGGCGTTGCTGGCGGCTCGAGACCGTGACCCCGTCGGCCGCTGGTTCGTGCCGAAGCACGAAGGTCGGGGGGGCCATCCCGTGCTCATCGGTCATGAGGTCCTTCCGCGTATCGCGCTCCTCCAGGACCACCAACCCTTGCGCCATCTTCTCCCCATGCTGGGGCCGCTGGTCGTGAGCGTTCCCGTACCGGATGTGGAGGTTGCGGAACCGATTGACACTCCGGAGGCGTACCGGAGAGCCCAGCTGCGCGCCGAGCCGCCGGAGGTGGCATGGACCCACGGTTGACTCGAGAGGCACTGCACTTGATGGACGCCCATCAGCCGTTCGTGCAAGCCATGGTCGTGCGGGTCCGCGGCAGCGCTCCGGGTAAGCCCGGCGCCACCATGCTCGTCCGCTCGGACGGCAGTTTCGAAGGCACCATCGGGGGGGCCGCGCTGGAAGAGCAGGTCAAGCAGGCGTGCCGAAGAGCGTTCGAACTGCGTCGTGGCGACCTCCTTCACTTTGACCTGGCCGCATGGAAGCCCGGAGGAATCTCGAGCCTCTGCGGCGGCAGCGTGGACATCGCCATCGACTACACTCCCGCCCGGCCGAACTTGCTCCTGTGGGGCGGGGGCCATGTTGCGAAGGCGATTGCCGACCTCCTCCCGGCCTTGGACTTTACCTACAGCGTTGCGGACGATCGCCCCGAGTGGGTGGGGGCCGACCGTTTTTCGGCGGCGGAAAGACGGGAGGTCATCGAGCCGTCGCGGCTCTGGGAACGGTTCGAGCCGACGGCATTCACGCATCTGTACCTGCTCGGATACGATACGCAGAAGGACCTCGAGGTCCTCCGAGCCTGCTCCGGACGGTTCCCGGGCGCGATCGGGCTGATTGCGAGCGCCTCGAAACGCGAGCGCATGTTTGCCCAGCTCCGCGCGGCGGGCTGGACTTGCGGAGCGGCCCGGCGCATTCGATCGCCTGTCGGATTATCCCTCGGCGCCGAGAGTCCGGCCGAAATCGCCATCAGTGTCGTGGGAGAGCTCGTCCAAGAGCAGCAACCCGACCGGCACGCGAACCGTTCGTCGACGACCCTCGCTGAGGAGGTGGAGTCCGGTGTCTCGCGACCGACCGCTTGAACTCACGGTCAACGACCAACCTGTGGAGTCCGCCGCGCCCGAGGAACGCATCCTACTCGACTTCTTACGGGAGGACCTTGAGCTGGTCGGCACGAAGCGGGGGTGCGACCTGGGGACCTGCGGCTGCTGTACGGTCTGGGTCGACGGCCGACCAACACTGAGCTGCCTTACGCTTGCTCACCTTGTGAAGGGCCGTTCAGTCACGACGATCGAGGGACTCGCTCCACCGACCCGGCTGACCGCACTCCAGCGCGCCTTTGTTGAGCATGGAGCGACCCAGTGCGGCTTCTGCACGCCAGGGTTCATCATGACCGCCAGCGCCCTTCTCCGCGACCATCCTCACCCCAGCCGGCCGCAGATCCTTCGAGTGATCGGAGGGAACCTCTGCCGCTGCACCGGCTACACGAAGATCATCGAGGCGATCGAGGCGGTGGCGCGGGAATCGACCTGATGGCGAGCCCGACTCCCCCTTCGCCGACCGGCCCGTTCCGATTGCTGGGCCACCGTATCCCGTACGTGGAAGGGCCGCTCAAGGTCACGGGCCGGGCGGAGTACACCGACGACCTGCGTCGCCCGGGCATGCTGGTAGGCAAGCTCCTGCGGAGCCCGTGGCCCCACGCTCGCCTTCTGTCTATCGACACTCGCCGGGCGCGCGCGATGCCCGGTGTGGTGACGGTTCTCACGGGCGAGCGGTATCCCACGCCTTTTGGGGTACTGCCCATCACCCACGACGAGACGGCGATCGCGGTCGGTAAGGCCCGCTACATCGGCGACATCCTCGCCGCGGTGGCCGCCGTCGACGAGCTCACCGCCGAGCGGGCGTTGACCGCCATCGAGTTCCACATCGAGCCGCTGCCCGAGTATGCCGACCCGCGCGTCGGTGCGGAGCCCGTCGCCGAGCCGATCCACGCTCCCGGACTTCGCGGGAGCAACGTGCAGAAAGAAGTCGTACAGCACTTCGGGGATGTCGACGCAGCGTTCGCCCAGGCAGCCTTCACGGCCCGGGTGCGCTGCCGCTTCGCGGGTGTGACCCATGCCTTTACCGAGCCCCTGGTCACCCTCGCCGAAGCGACTCCCGACGGTCGATTGACGGTGTACAGCGCCACCCAGGTTCCGCACTATCTCCACCGCACCCTCAGCGAGGTTCTGCACCTTCCCATGCATCGTATCCGGGTCGTGAAGCCCGAGGTCGGGGGCGGGTTCGGGGGGAAGTCCGACCCCTTGCCGCACGAGATCGCGTGCGCCGCGCTGTCACTCGAAACCGGTCGGCCGGTCAAAATGCTGCTCGACCGTGAGGAGATTTTTTACACCAACCACGGCCGTCATCCCACGGAGAACGTGGTTCGGATCGCGATGGACCGCGATGGACACCTACTCGCCTACGACATCGAGGCGCTCCTCGAGGGCGGAGCGTGGAGCTCGTTCGGGACCGTGACGACGTACTACAACGGAGTCCTCGCCATGGGGCCCTACCGGGTTCCGAACTTTCGCTATCGCGGCCGTCGGGTGTACACGAACCGGCCGCCTTCCGGAGCGATGCGAGCCCACGGAGGGACCAACATCCGCTACTCCATCGAGGTGGCCCTCGACGAGCTGGCGGAGCACGCGCAGCTCGATCCCTTCGACCTGCGCTCGCGCAACGCACTGCCCCCATGCTCCACTACCATCAACCAGTTTCGGATCACCTCGACCTCCTTCCTGCGCTGCTTGGACGCCGCGCGGCGCGCGAGCGAATGGGACACGAAATTCCGCTGTCTTCCGTACGGCCGAGGCGTTGGCCTCGGCTGCGGGTTCTACATCTCGGGATCCAACAGCCCCATTCACTTCACGCCGGTCATGCCGCAGTCGACCGTGCACCTCAAGATCGACATGGACGGCGGGATCACGGTTCACTCCATGCAGGCCGACATCGGACAAGGCTCGAACACACTGCTCGCCGCGATCGTAGCCGAAGTGCTCGGTGCGGATCTGGATCGCGTGCATGTGCAACGGGTGGACTCGGACGTGAGCCCGATCGACATCGGGAGCTACTCGAGCCGGGTGACGTTCATGATGGGCAATGCCGCCCGAAGGGCCGCGGAGGAGATCCGCGCACGCCTCGTGAACGCGGCGGCCGAACTCCTGCGTCGGCCTCCTTCGGAACTGCGTGTGGGCCACGAACGGATCGAAGTGGCCGACCAACCCCAGGTGGCGGTGAGCTTCTTGGATGCCCTCCACAAGGCCATGGAGAACTCGGGAGCCCTCACGGCGTCAGGATCCTTTTCGACCCAGAAGCTCGGGGGAGACTTCAAGGGAGCTCGGGCGGGAACCGCGCCCGCGTATTCGTTCGCCGCATACGTCGCCCAGGTTCGGGTCGATTCGGAAACGGGGATGGTGACGGTCGAGAAGGTCTGGGCCGCCTTCGATTGCGGTCGCGCCCTGAACCGCCTCGCCGTGGAAGGGCAGATCGAAGGCGCGATCCACATGGGCCTCGGCCAGCTGCTCAGCGAGACGATGAATTACCGAGCCTCGCGCCTCATGAACCCCGCCCTGCTCGACTACAAGATCCTCGCGCCGGACCAGATGCCCGAGGTCGAGGTGCTGCTGGTGGGGGAGGACGACCCCGAGGGTCCGTTTGGCGCCAAGGAGGCGGGCGAGGGGCCGCTTGTCGCCACGTTGCCCGCCGTGGCGAACGCGATCTATGATGCGGTCGGCGTTCGCTGCCGGGAGCTTCCGGTCACCCCGGACCGGCTGGAGCGTCTCGTGCGCGCTCGGCGAGCCGAAGGATATGCATGGAAGGAGGACCGCTGATGCACCTCGACCCCTTCGAACTCCACCAGCCGGCCACGGTGGATGAGGCCCTCTGCATCTACCGCGATCATGCGGGCGACGCGGACTACCTCGCGGGCGGGACCGACCTACTCCCGAACTACAAGATGCACCTCAACCTGCGTCGTCATCTCATTGCTCTCGGTGGGATTCCCGAGCTGGGAGGGATCGCGCTCGGGCGATTGGGGTCGATGACACGGCTTGCCGACCTCGAAGGCTCGGGGCCTGTCGCGGGGGCCTACCCCGGGGTAGCCGAAGCGGTGGCCGAGGTCGCTACGCCGCTGGTCCGTGCGAGCGGAACGGTCGGCGGGAACCTGATGCTGGAGACCCGGTGCTTCTTCTTCAACCAGAGCCGCTTCTGGCGTGCGAGCCTGGGCTACTGCCTGAAGGCGGAGGGAGCTGTCTGCCACGTCGTCCCCCAGAAGGAGAAGTGCTACGCCACGTTCAGCGGGGACCTCGCCCCCGCCCTCGCCGTACTGGACGCCGAGGTCGAGGTCGCCACGGACCGGGGACGGACCCGGATCCCGCTCATCGACCTCTACGACCTTCGCGGCGACGGGATCCGTCGTCACACGCTGCCTCCGAGCGCTATCGTAGTTGCCGTGCACCTTCCGCCGATTGCCCGTCAGCGATTGGGGACGTACCGCAAGCTCCGGATCCGGCCCGCCTTCGACTTTCCCGAGCTGGGCGTCGCGGTGGCAGTGCGTTTCGAGGGTTCCTCGGTGGCCGAGCTTCGGGTCGCAGTGGGCGGCCTCGAGACGGCTCCTCGTCGCTTCGATGAGCTCACGGACCCGCTCGCCGGCCAGCAGCTCACGGAGGAACGAATCCGGGAACTCGCCGGCGCCATCACGCGCTCGGTGAGGCCGGTCTACAACACGTTCCTTCCTCCTGACTACCGGCGCCGGATGACGGGGGTGTTCGTACGTCGCGCGCTCGTCGATTTGGCACCCGCGTCCAGCGCCGCCGCATGATGCGGAAACCGACCTTCGAGCCTCTGGCCATCGATCAACTACGTCCGCACGAAGCGGTCGAGATGTTGACACCGAACACCTGCAGGAGGGAGCGCCCACGGGAGCATTCTGGGCCATATGGGAACACCTCTCCCAGTACTGCCACCCGGGCATATTCCCCTGGTCAATCAACAGGGTGGAGGTGCTTGAGGGAGGGCGCCATTCGCCGTCACAGGAGGACCGGACAATTCTGAAACGCATGACCTTGGACAGGTTCGTCCAACCGATGTGGGAGTGGGTGCACACGTTTCCAGGTCACACGAATGAGAAGTTGGCTGCGCTCGAATCTGAGATCGAGCAAGAAGCGGAGGCACTCGGAGGCAAGCCCTAGCCACCTCCGTCGGAAGGGCTGAGGCGAAGGCGCGCGCTGCCGTGAGCGACGGTGACGCGGTGGCAGTGAAGGCTGAGATCGGGGCTGCCGTCCGCGAATGGGGATGGCGGGAGGGCGCTCGTCAGGTTGACTGCTGCTCGGGTCCGCCCGCTGCCAACTTCTCCAACTTCCCCGACCGACCGAGCGATATCTGCGGCTTGCCCTGGTAGTCCTTGACCCAGCCCTCGGTGACTCG
>JAKAPG010000084.1:0-5156 GCA_021823085.1 Thermoplasmata archaeon
AAAAGCCGGGCGTCGGCCCTGACGGTTGCCACTGTAGCTCAGTCGGCAGAGCGGCTGATTCGTAATCAGCAGGTCGGGGGTTCAAGTCCCTCCAGTGGCTTAGGTCAAAGTTCATCGAACCGACATTTGCAGACCCGCGGACTGTTCCGAGCGCGCCACGATGAACGGGATGTGAAAGCCCTCATCCAGTCCGCGGGCATCGCGCTACGGTTCGCCTCTGCGACTCGGCACGGGAGACTATGGCACTCTTATTGGGGGAGTGCACGCCTCGTGGAAGACTTTCCACCGAACCCCGTGGTGATCTCGCTCTCAGCCGCCGAAGTGAAACGACTCGAACATCTGGCCCATTCGGAGTGCGCCAGTCGCGACCTCTTGCATCGCGTCGAGCAACCGATTGAATGACGAAAGATCGGTCACTGCGATGCGGAGCCGTTGTTCGAGGGAGATCTGCCGGATCTCGGGCGCGTGATGAAGACTGCCGGGGTACCCGGCGAACCCGCATCCGGGGTTCGGAGCACGCGCGAGCCTCAAGTTGGAGAGAAACCGGGTGCTCTGGCCGACATCCAACCGATGGAGTGGCGTCCGAGTCCCCTCGGCGATGTCGAGGACTGCAATCACCCGAAGGGTCCCGTTCCGTTCGTTGCCGAGCACGGAGACCTCCCCGTGCGGGACGGCGATGCTCGGTAACGAACTTTCGTCGGCCCTCCGCCCTTCCGTTCGCTCGACCTCGAGACCGGGCTCCCGCGACCACCGTTCGGACGGCTGCACCTTCTCCGATAGGGCGTTCGCTCTCTCCTCGTTCGCCTCGCCTTTCGCCCCATGGTCGAGAGGCGCCTCCCTCTCACCGACACGGACGGTCGCGCGAGACTCGAGTCGCCTATCGAAAGGGCGGTGACGGCGGGCGCGAGCGGAACTGTGGGGTTCGTGTTCTCATGGTCACTGTCTCCCCGAGTAACGCTCCCGCGCTGGCGGGCCGCGGTCGACCCCCGAGTTCTAGGCGGCCTCCACTTCGAAGGTCGCGTGAACGATACCGAAGTCTCGCTCCATCGACTCTCGGAGAAGGCCGACGACCGACATTCCTTCCCGCATCGACATCTCCTTCACTCCGACATGCGCGGTCATGCACACCAGGGTGTCGCACACGGCCCAGACGTGGACATCGTGGACCCCGGTGACTCCGGGAATCGCAAGGGCGGCATGCGTGATCTTCTCGAGGGAGATCCCTCTCGGCGTCTTCTCCGTAAGTACCTCCCACCCACCGCGGAGCAGGGGGGCGCACTCGTAGATCAGGATCGCGCCGATGGCGAGGGCGGCGACGGCATCGGCCCAACCATACGCGGGGCGCACGAGAAGCGTGACCCCTGCAAAGAGCAAAGCGGCCGTGATGGCGACGTCGCTCGCGAGGTGGACCATCACCCCCCGAAGATTGAGGTCCCGGATCCGGCCCGGAAGCCGTCCGAGCGCGTTCAGGTTCACGAATCGGAGGGCCAGCGTGGGCAGGGCTGCCGCGAGGAGCCAGAGAGGGTCCACGGCTCCGGCGAACGGGGCGGCGCGCAGCAACGAGTCCAGTGCGGCATATCCGAAGGCGACCCCCGTGCCGAGCACGAGCAAGCCGTTCGCGATCCCCGCGAACACCTCTAGACGGTGCCTTCCGAAAGTGAACTCTGCCGTTGAGCCGGTCTTGGTCCGCTGCAACGCCGCGTAGGAGAGCGCGAAGAGGAAAATGTCGGGGATGTTGTGGACCGTATCGACGGTCAGCGATAGACTGTGTGAAAAGAAAGCTCCCACCGCTTCGACGGCGAGCACAACGACGGAGAGCTCCACCGCCAGTCGGAGTCCACGGAGGATCCGGGGGCGCGCCTCACCCTCCCCATGCGGAAGCGTCGACATGCTCTCTCCTCGATTTCGAGGTCTCGAAGGGGATCAGAGGGCACTCGCGACGACCTCGCGGAGTTCTTCTACCAACGGTGAAGCCCGTCCTTTTGGGGTCGCGCGCGCGACAAAGTCCTGGACGAGGTCTTCGACGATCGCCTGGAGAACCGCATCCAGGGAGGAACGGATCGCCGTGATCTGGTGGACCAGTTCCGGATAACTTCGGCCTTCGTGGGCCATCCGGTGGACCCCATGAACATGCCCCTCGATCCGCGCCAGACGGGCCTCGATCGCGTGTCGTTGGTGTCCCGGCATATCCCCTCGGGGGGGATGGGATAGATCGGGCCTCCTTAAGGTTGGCTGAGCGCGACGACTCCGGACCCTGCCGCTGACGGGGATTCGCTGCCTTCGCTCCGTGTCCCCCCACGTCCATTCTCCGTCGTGGATGGATCCCGAGGTCGATGTGCGCCACCGGTGGGGTGGGCGGCTCGCGCATCCTAGAGCGGAGCGGGGGGGCATCCTCGACCGGGCGCGTCCTGAGGTACCTACGCCCGCGACGAGTTTAGCGCTCCATCCCGAAGATGCGGCCCGGGGTCCGTCTCGCGGCGCGGAAGCGGCGGTCTTTCTCCTCCGCCACCCAACAGGGAGGTCAAGGTTGACGGGGCCGGCCCGATCCCGCGTTGGGGGAATCCCGCCTCGGTCGCCAATTCGCCGAACGGCGACGCGCCGGTGTCGCACGATCTCGGGAGGCCGGAGAGAGCGGGTTCACCGCCGGGTTCGCACGGCCGCTCGACCCGGACCTCCCGAGGCGTCGAGGCTCACGGAGGGTTCGGCCGGGTCTCCGGTCGGGATCGCGTGAGGGTGATGGTGGTCGAGCGAGGCACCGATCGCGGACGGAACGCCGATCAGAAAGTCTCCCTGCAGAATGCCCTTTACGCCCCGAAGGTCCTCGGCGGCCGCCCGAACCTCGCCGCGCTTCCCCGCGAGAACCACAACCTCGACGCAGGCGTCGCCGCTCAGGTGAACGTGGGTCGAGAACTGGATATGCTGTCCCCAATGGTGCTGCGCGGCCGTGAGTCGTCGAAGTACGTTCGGCGCGGTGTGCCGGTAGAGCAGCATCACGGTCCCAACCGCGTCCGCGTCAGGGTCGGTGACCGTATCGTCCGCCAGCTCCTTGCGAACCAGGAACCGGATCGCATCCGACCGGCTCGGAGAGTTTCGCACTCGGACCCAGCGGTCGAGAGCGTCCACGAGCGTCGGCTCCAGTGAGATCCCGACGCGTACGACGTACTCGTCCTCCCTCTTGTAGTGCGCTCGACGCCGCGGGGTGTACGCCAGATCCGCGGTCCGACGGGTCGTGGAGGTACGGGGAGTTCGGGAGCGTGCCATGGCCGAGGTCCGCTGCGCCAGCGGGCCGCAGGTCATAATGGTGCGGGGCGGGTGTCCGGCCGGGGCACGCCGACGAAGTATTACCATTTTGGATTCCCACATAATCGTTATATCTCGAGGACCGTGGGTTGAGCGATGGGTCCCAGCGCGTCTATGGCCGGCGCAGTCCGCCTGGGGAACCCCTTCACTCTGGACGCCCACGAGAAACGCGGCGCGACGATCCTCTATTCGGTGCTCATCGCCGCGACCGTTCTCGGTTTCGTCGCCACGCTCGTGATTGGCCGGACCTGGGGGATCTTCATCGGTCTCGGCATCCTGGCGTACACGCTCGGACTTCGGCACGGGGTCGATGCCGATCACATCTGCGCCATCGACAACACCACGCGCAAGCTCCTTCAGGACGGTCAGAAGCCGTACACGGTTGGGACGTGGTTCTCGCTCGGTCACTCCACCATCGTGATGAGCATGCTGGTCGGCCTGGTCGTCGCCGCCCGGTTCATCCTCGGTGCGTATCCGACGTTCGAGTCGGTCGGTGCCGTGCTCGGCACGGCGATCTCGGGGGGCTTCCTCTACCTCATTGCGTTCATCAATCTGCTAATCTTCTGGGAGGTCTACCGAATCTTCCGTCAACTGCGATCCGGCGTCCTCGATAACGAGCGTCTCGAGCGTCAACTGAACAGCCGGGGCTTCATGAACCGCTACTTCAGCTGGCTGTTCAAGTTCGTGAACAAGCCCTGGCAGATCTATCCGGTGGGACTCCTGTTCGGGCTCGGGTTCGATACCGCCACCGAGGTTACCTTGATCGCGATCACCGTGACGGTGGGAACGGCGGCGGCCGGGTTTCCGCTCTGGGCGATACTCGTCCTGCCGTTCATGTTCGCCTGCGGGATGGTCTTGACGGACACCACTGACGGGCTCAGCATGCGCTATGCGTACGGGTGGGCCTTTGCCCATCCTATCCGCAAGGTGTTCTACAATCTCACCCTGACGATCATCTCCGTGATGGTGGCGTTCATCATCGGCACCATCGAGATCCTCGGCGTCCTTGCTTCCGAGTTCCATCTCAGTGGCGGCCCCTTCGGATTCTGGACCACGATGAACTGGCTCGGCAGTTCCGCGGGCCCGGCCGGGATCGACGTGTGGGGTTGGGTCGGCATCGGGATCGTGACCCTGTTCATCGGGACCTGGCTGGTCGCGATGCTGATCTATCGCGTCCGACGGTACGAACGGGTGGGCTTTGGCCCCAGCGGCCCCCCCGAGGCGTCGTGAAGGGGCCGGCGAGCAGCCCGTGACCGCTCTCGCCGGTCCGCGCGCCCCATCCTGGGTTAATGTGCGCGAGCTGCGGACCGCCCGAAGTCAGGTTCCGAGCGAGGGCATTCCGGGCCGGGGCCGAGAGATCGGGGACGCACGCGTCGTTTTCGTTCGGCAGAGGGCTCCGGCGAGTCCTCCGTCGCCGAGAGTTCGGTCGCGAACTCACGAGCCGCTTCGGGGGGCGTCAGCCCCGAGTCTCGCGCGAGTTCATGGAGACCGTCCGGTCGGTGCGCGCGACCGTCTCGGGCTCGACGCTCCGGTTGATCGTCACTTCGTTAACGATCACGAGCATTTCGAGGGTCATCCAGAGGTTCGATAGGACGCGCTGGGCCGCAACCGCGACCCGCCGGTCCGCCGTACGCCGTGCCAAGGCATCGCCGAGCGAGGAGCTGGCCGCAATCTCCTGCTCGAGATCGTTGAGGATCGCGTTCGCATCGACCACGGAGAGGTTGCCGAACGCTTCCATCGTCCGCTCGAGGAGCGAGTCCGTCCGCTCGAGGAGTCCGTCGAGCTCCGCGATGGCGTTCTTCGGAAGCCGCCGAAGGCCCACGAGATTCTCCCCGAGCTCTCGCGCGACCCCGGAG
>JAKAPG010000084.1:5166-7136 GCA_021823085.1 Thermoplasmata archaeon
CGGAGGTGAGGTCCCCCGTCACCTCCAGCACCTTCGCGACCAGCCGGTAGCCGATCTGGTAGTGATGGCTCTCGACGCCGATGTCGCGAGCGATCTGGAAATCGTCCGAGGAGAGCAGGAGCTGGCGGACCATCAAGAGGTAGAACCGGTCGATCTCGTCCTCCATCGCTCCGAGAGGCTGGAGCGCTGCCCGCCCGGCCCCCTTCAGCACGGCCCGGCAGATCTCGATCTCGGTCCGAAGGATCCGGACGACCTGGCTCATGAGTCGCTGGAACTGGTACTTGCCGGGGTCGACGAAGTTCTGCACCTCGACCGAACCGGATTCCTCGACCACCGTCATGCCGAGAACGTGGCCGACCGTCCGTCGCACCTCCTGACGCTGCTCGTTCGTCAGGCCCGTGCGGGCCGTCACGACGATTTGGTCTTGGCCGGTGATGTACGCCCCCACGAGGAGCCGTGCCAGGAGCTTCGGGGGCGCGCCCGTCGCATCGATGCGGAGGAGCTTCTGCCGACGATCGGACGGGACCTCGGACCGAACCGGACTGACCTCGAGCCGCCCCTCGCCGAGATCACGGAACCGGAGCGTGTCTCCGGTCTGCAGGTTCATGGAGTCGGTCCACGCCTTCGGAAGGGTGATCGACAGCGAGGAGGAACCGGTCCGCTGGACCCGACGGGTGAAACCGGGCGGTGCGGGGGCCCCTTCGGACTCTTTCCGCGCCCGCGGCATCGTTCCCCCAACGTCCTCGGCTCATTAATGGTCCCGTCAGGCGCCGACGAATCTCCTCGGAGAGCGGTACATTCTCCTTACTCTCCTTACGGCCGGGAGCGCAGGGGGATGAGTTTCGATGCCGATTCCCTGGCCAGAGGCAGCCTATGCGACTAGGACAAGGACACCGAGTGTTCGACCGAGCGAATTGGCGCCGAAAGGCGAGGGTGCCGAGCTGGCCCCGTCGGATGGAGAACGACAGCTCGGTCGCGCCCGCGACGAGCCGCAAGGCTCCGAAGGAGTGAGGGGACCATGGCGTTCATCGACTTCCTGGCCCTTCAAGAAGCTCTCCTGCTGGTCGCCGCGGTTCTGGTGGGATACGTGGGGATCGTTACGTTCCTGTCGATCCGCCGGAACGACACGGCCTCCGCGAAGGGGGTCCTAAAAGCCGGAGCCATCCCCCTCGGGAGCGTCGGTTTCATCGCCACCGCCTTGGCGCTCTGGGCCGAGACCACTTGGCCGCTTCCCGGGGCCTACAATATCTTCTTCACGGACATCTACCTTCTGTTCGGCGCCACGCTGCTCATCCTCGCGGTCTCGATGGCCGCGTCGCTGAAGCTGCAGTTCGCGGGCCTGTTCGCGTTCATCGCGGGCGGGATGACGATCGCCTACGGCTGGTCGGGCTACCATCTCGGACTGACCAAGGACCCGCTCGAGACCTTCCTCCTCTACGGAGCGTTCGGACTTACGGGCATCCTGGCGTTCCCGGCGACCCTGGTCGTCGATCACTACACCACCGCGCCGAGCTCGACGACGGCCCCGGCCGCCGCCGGCGTCGCGGCTCCTCGGCGCCGCCCCTCCCTGCTGGGCGCGACCCGGGCGGTGCAGCCGATCGTCCCCGCAGACTCCGTGAGCGCTTCGGAGGAGAGCGGAGCGTCCCCGTTCCGTCTCCCGGTCTACATCAACGCTACCGTGATCGCGTTCGTGGTCATGGTCGCCCTTGCGGGCATCGCCGCGCTGCTCTACCTCGACAGCACGCTGCCCGCCCACCTCGCCTCCCCACCGTAGACCGAACGAGAACGCATCGACTGCCGCGGGTCGGAGATGGGCGCTGCAAAGATCCGTCCAGCATCCGACCCGCCTTTTCCCGCAACCCGCGGGGGGCTGCCTCACGAACTCGGGACCGGGCGGCTCGAGCCCGGCCGGCCGAACGGGAGGCCCCAGAAGATCCTACGCATCGACGCGACGAGGATCTCCGCCACCT
>JAKAPG010000085.1 GCA_021823085.1 Thermoplasmata archaeon
GGCGGCCGCGCGCTCCTACGAGATGGCCCACGCGACGCCGAAGCAGCTCGACCTGGCCGAGGTTCACGATGCATTCGCCCCGTTCGCGCTGATCGACCTGGAGGATCTCGGGATTGCAGATCCGGGAGGCGGTGCCGCATGGTTCGACGGAGACCGCGGAGCTCCCGACAAGGCCCTTCCGATCAATCCTTCCGGGGGCGTCCTGGGACGAGGTCACCCGGTCGGCGCCTCCGGGCTCGTCGAGATCGCCGAGATCGCGGCGCAGATACGCGGGCGGGCGGGTCCCCACCAAGTGGGCTCGAAGGTCCGGCTCGGACTGGCGCAATCGATCGGAGGGCTCGCCTCGCACAACTTCGTCACGATCCTCGGGCGGGGAGGCGAACCGGCATGAGCGCCGACCCTCTCGTGCTCAGTCGGTGCGAAGGATGCGGACTGCTCTACCTTCCCACCGCGGCTCCCTGCCCGCGGTGTGCCACCCATCGCGAGACACCCGTGGAGGCGTCGCCCCTCGGAACCGTGCTGGCGGCGACGGAGCTCGCGAGCCCGTCCGAGGGATGGACGGCGCCCCATCGTCTCGTATTGGTGGAGGTCCAGGACGCGGTCCGCCTCCTCGCGATGGCCTCGGAATCCCTTCCCGAGGTCGGGGAGACGGTCCGGGTTCGGCGGGATGGCGAGGTGTACCGGGTCATGCCGACGGATCCGGTGGGACGACAAGGTTAGCGCGGGGAGGGGGAGTCTCCGGGAGTCGGTGGGTGCCGGCTCCCCTTTGAACCCCCGAGGTGAAATCACCACTGGATTAGCAATCCAGCGCCTTACCGGGCTGGGCCATCCCCGCTCGGCGTGGGCAGGTCGTTCTCCCCTTAAGCGTTCTTGAGCCGGGGGGACACGCCCGGAAGGACCGGCCGCTCACGGCCGGGCCGGCGGCGTTCGTGTTATGTAGCCCGGTCCCGGTCCGCGACCGGAGGGTTCATGCGCGTCGCGAAGGCGGGCGTCGTCGGGGCCGGGACGATGGGAGCTGCGATCGCCGAAGTGCTCGCCTTCAACGGGGTTGAGGTGGTCCTCAAAGACGTCGATTCCACGCTCGTCGAGCGCGGACTCGCGCGCGTGCGCTCGATCCTCGACGAACTGGTGGCGTTTCATGAGGGGCGTGCGAACCAGGAGCTCGCTCGGATCGCAGAGCTCGGAGCGGAGCTCTCGTCGGAGCAGGCCGCGCGCGTACGCGCAACGCTGGCTCCGAAGTTCACCCGGGCCCGCGCGGATGAGATCCTCGCCAAGGTCCACGGAACCACAGACTACGGGGCGTTCGAGGATGTCGACTTCGCCGTCGAAGCGGTCTTCGAACGCGCCGATGTCAAGCGGGCCGTCCTCCACGAGCTCGACCGCTCTCTCCCCGAATTCGCAGTGATCGGCTCGAACACGTCCTCGCTATCGATCACCCCGCTCGCGCGCGGGCTCCGTCACGTCCGCGCAACGCTCGTCACCCACTTCTTCAACCCGCCCTCCATGCTGCCCTTGGTCGAGGTCGCCGGCGGCGTGGACACGCGCGACGAGGTCCTGACCGAGACGATCGACTTCTTGCAGGGGCTCCGGAACCACCGCTACCCTCTCGTTCCGATCCGCGTCAAGGAATCTCCTGCTTTCGTCGTCAACCGGTTGTTGATGCCGGTGCTCAACGAGGCCTGCTTCGCGCTCCAGGAAGGGCTCGCCACCTCCCGCGACATCGATCAGGCGATGAAGGCGGGCGCCGGCATGCCGATGGGTCCGTTCGAACTGGCCGACATGATCGGACTCGACGTCGCCCTCGAGGTCGCGGAGACGCTTCAGCGGGAGACCGGGGATCCCAAGTACCGACCTTCGCCTCTCCTTCGCCGGCTCGTGGAAGCCGGGCACCTCGGTCGGAAGACCGGCGAGGGGTTCTACGACTACACGTCGTAGTCGTCCGATCGAACGATATGCGTTAAGTAGGGCGTCCATGGACCTTCCGTGAGGTTTCCCTCGGCCGATTGGGCATCCGCGCTCTGTGCGAAGTTGAACTCAAGTCCCGCGTATGCCGAGGCGGCGCGACAGTGGGAAGGAGACATCCTTCTCCGTGTGACCGCTCCGTCCGCGGGCGTGCCGTCGCCGGGGGTGCACCTCGACCTCGATCACGGCTCGTGCCGAGCGGCGACGTACGAAGCGGATAGTGCGGGGAGGGCGAGCGAGTTCGTCTTCGAAGGCTCCGCCGAGACCTGGGGAAAGCTGATCCGACGCGAGGTCGATCCCGTGGGCGCGATCATGAACGGCACCCTCCGGGTGAAGGGCAACCTCGCCAAACTGATGCGCTTCACGCGGGCGGCCAAGGAGCTCGTGGAGACGGCCGGGACGATCCCGGTCGACGAGTAGCGGCTCAGGGGTGCGGAGCCGGCACGGGCGAATTCGGCGCCGCGGTCGGCCGGAGCGCGGCCGCTGCCGCCGGCGGGAAGGGGAGTGTCGTGCGAACGGGAGGCGCCGGGGGTTTCGGAGGAGGAGGCATCAGTGCCCGCTTCAAGAACCCAACGATCTGCGTCCACGCCGCTTCGGCGGTGGGCAGGTCGTAGCTCGAGAGATCGCGAGAGAGGAAGTCGCGGCGAGCCCCGGGGAACGTGGAGAGCTCGAGAGGGATACGGATCGCCGCCCGGGTGGCCTCGAACTGGGCGCGCGACCTTTGGCAGACCGGATCCGCGGGTGCGTCCACGAACAGCATCGGCGCGGTGACGAGCCCGGCGAGGCCCGCGGGCCTCGTCGGTGCGGGATAGGCGAGGACCGCGGCGCCGAGCCGGAGGTCCTGAGCGGCGAGCCCCAGGGCGACGCTGGCGCCGTAGGAGGTGCCGAAGACCGCGGACTTCGCCGGGTCGACCATCTCGCGTGCCCGCAGGTAGTCGAGGGCATCCTGGTAGAGGCGTACCAGTCGAGCCACCGGCTTCGCGCCCAGGTCGACGCCGCCGCGCAGGCGTGCGGTCGCGCGCGTGGCGAGGTGCTCGCGCATGCCCACGCCCGCGGTCTTGCCGATGTCGGGGAGCATGACCTCGAACCCTTCCCGGGCAAAACGGATCGCCGCGTCCAGGAGCGTCGTCGTGATCCCGTAGACGTCCGGTGTGATCAGAACGATCGGATGACGTACGGTCTTCGTTGGGACGAGTCGAACTCCCGGAGCCTTCCGGTCCGGGGTCTCATCCGTCTCGAACCAGACTCGTTCGCTCCGGTACGGAGGCAGCGGAGCTCCCGGGCTCTTGTCGCTCCGGATCCACGTCTTGTTGAGGAAGTCGAGCACGCAGAGTTTGTAGCGTTCCTTGCTCAGGACAATGACCGCTTGCCGGGTCCCACAGATGTCGCAGACGCCGACGACCCCGCTTCCGAAGTCCGGGGGGAGGTCCATCATCCTGTCGTCGTCGCGCATCGCATCCTCTACCGGGGATCGCGTACGAGCCGGCCTCGACTCTTAATCCTTCCCCGCGAAGATCGGCCGGACCCTCCCCGGGCGCGGCCGGTCCGTCGGGTCAAGCGGAGGCGGTCGCGCGGGCCGAGAACGTCCGTTCCGCACTCGAGGGCGCGCCGTGCGAGGTCCCGGTCGGCAGTGACCAGGAGCGCGCCGGAGCGGCGGGCGCAGGCCAGGATCGCGCGGTCGCCCTCTCCCGCGCACGGCAGAGTGGGGTAGCGGCGGCCGAGCTCGCGGGCGACGCGCGTGTAGGGAACCGAGCGTGCGACGAGTCGGTCCAGCTCCCGGCGAACGACGGCCGGCACGGCGATCGTCGCTCCCTCGGCGCACCGTGCGACCTCCTCGTCCAAGGGCGCCCCCTCACGGGCGACCCAGACGAGGATGTTCGTATCGAGAAGCGCGAGGGGCGCGGCGGGCGGCGCCCTACGCGCGGCGGAGGACGACGCCGAGCGCCTCTCGGTCGTACTCGTTCCCTCCCCTGCGGCCGCGCAAGAGGTAGCGTTGCGCTTTCTGGTTCGCCGTCTTCGGGATCTCGTCGACGAACTCGATGTACTTCGGGACCATGTAGAACGGGAGGTGCTCGTTGCAGAACTCGAAGAGCTCGGCTGGGGGGACCGTCGCGTTGGGTCGGAGCTGGACAAACGCCTTCACGTCCTCTTCGCCGAGCGGCGAGGGGACTCCGACCACGACCGACTCGAACACGGCCGGGTGCCGATTGATCACGGACTCCACGTCGTACGGGGCGAGGTTCTCACCGCGCCGGCGGATCACGTCCTTCTTCCGGTCCACGAAATAAAAGTATCCGTCCTTGTCCCGCGTCACGTAGTCGCCCGTGTGGAACCAGAGGTTCCGCCACGCGTCGATCGTTTGCTCGGCCTTGTTGAGGTAGCCGGAGAACATCGAGAACGGGGCCGACGGCCGAACGACGAGCTCGCCTCGGACCCCCTCGGGGACCTCCCGATCGTGGTCGTCGACGACCGCCGCCTCCACGAAGCCGAGCGGCGTGCCGACCGATCCGACGCGGATCGCATCGGGGGGATTCATGAGGGTCGTGCAGCCACACTCGGTCATGCCGTAGAGCTCGATGATCGAAACCCCGAATCGCCGCTCGAACTCGGGCCAGATCTCCCGGCCGGCACCGGCGGTGAGCGCCGTGCGCACGCGATGGGTCCGGTCGGTGGGTCGGGCAGGTTGCTTGTACAGCACGTTGATCATGGAGATCAGCAGGCTCACGTGGGTCGCCCGGTTGCGACCTGCGGACTCCCAGAACCCCGACGCGGAGAACCTCTCATCGAAGGCGGCCGTAAGATCATTGACAAAGGCCGTGAGCCCCGTCATCTCCTGGGCGTTGCAGTGGAAGAGAGGGAGGGCCGAGAACAGCACGCTCTCGGGCGTGAGCCGGCTCCGTCTTCCGATCTCCACGGCCGTGCGGACGTACTGCTCGTGGGGGATGATCGCGCCCTTGGGAGGGCCGGTGGTCCCGCTCGTGTACATGATCGCGGCCGGATCCCAGGGATCGCGATGCACGCGCGGGAGCTCCTCGTCGGAGTCGAGCAGCTCCGCGAACGGGCGCGTTTCCGTCGGAAGCGAGACGGCGGACCGAGCGGGATCGGCGACCCAGACCTGGGGGATGTCGAGCGCGGAGCGCACGGGCGCGAACTGGGGCCAGCACCGAGCATCGATCACCAGGCCCTTGGGCGCCGCGTCCGATAGCTCGTAGCGCAGGATCTCTCCCTTGAGACCGGTGTTCAATGGTACGAGGACGCTCCCGCGATGCGCGAGCCCGAACCACGAGTCCACGAACTCGGGTGTGTTGAACAGCAGGACCGCGACCCGGTCGTTCTCCCGGATCCCGGCGCGGTCGAACCCCTGGGCGATCCGTGCCGCTTCCCGGGCGACCTCCCCGTAGGTGATCGAGCGCTGGGGAAACCGGAACGCGGTACGCTCGGGGTTCTTGTGCGCCTTCGCCTCGACCAGCGTCGCGATGTCGTGGTACTCCTCGTCCGCGTCGAGCACGAGGTCGCGCACCCTCGCTCCCGAATTTTAGGCTATCCGCGCCGTCGGCGCGCCGCGCGCCTTCGGAACGCCCATGTATTCCGGTGACGTGGCTGAGCCGTGATGCGCCGGTTCGACCCGTTCCGCGAGGGAGCACCCATCGTGCCCGAGCTATCGAGCGGCGCCGTCATCGCTACCGAGGACGGTCGGAAGGTGCTGATGCTCCACGAGATCGCGGAGGACCGTTGGCTCTTCCCGAAGGGGCACGTCGACCCCGGTGAGTCCCTCGAGGGTGCCGCGCGGCGCGAGATCGCGGAAGAGACCGGCCTTACCGACGTGCGGCTGGAGCGGGAGATCGGGGAGATCACCTATCGGTTCTACGCCCCCGAGCGGAGCACGAACGTGCTGAAGGTCGCGGTCTACTTCCTCGCCCGTTCCGCGGAAACGCCGCTCCGCTTGGAACGGTTCTTCGACCGGGGCGAGTGGGTCCCTGTGGAATCCGCGGGAGGACGCCTCGCCTGGGAGCGCGACCGCGACATCATGGATGCCGCGCGCCGCCACCTCCGGCGGCCGAAGGCGCCGGCCGAGGCCACCTAAGGGATCCGGAACCGCGCGTTCCGGGCGAGGGCGATCGACTCCGGATACCCCGCGTCGGCGTGACGCGCGACGCCGATCCCGGGGTCATTATGCAGGGCGCGACCGATCCGCCGGTCGGCCTCGGGAGTCCCGTCCGCCACGACCACGAGACCGGCGTGGATCGAGTTCCCGATCCCCACGCCGCCACCGTGGTGGACGCTGACCCATGTCGCGCCGCTCGCGACGTTCAGAAGGGCATTGAGGATGGGCCAGTCCGCGATGGCGTCCGAGCCGTCCTGCATCCGTTCTGTCTCGCGGTACGGGCTGGCCACGCTCCCCGAGTCATGATGGTCGCGGCCGATGGCGATGGGCGCCGTCAGCTCGCCGGCATGGACCATCTGGTTGACGAGGTGCCCGAAGCGCTCCCGGTCCCCGTATCCGAGGTAGCAGATGCGGGCCGGTAGGCCCTGGAAGCGGACGCGCTCTTGGGCGAGTCGGATCCAGCGACCGAGGTGCTCGTCCTTGGGGAATTCCCTGAGGATCATCCGGTCGATCCGACGGATGTCCTCCGCCTCCCCACTGAGGGCGACCCAGCGGAACGGTCCGCTGCCCTGTGCGAACAGAGGCCGCAGGTAGCGCGGGACATAGCCGGCGATGTCGAACGCCCGATCGACGCCGGCATCGAGGGCTTGGGTCCGGAAGTTGTTTCCGTAGTCGAACGCCCTCGCTCCCCGCCGCCGGAGCTCGAGGATCGCGCGCGCCTCGTCCGCGATCGACGCGCGCACGTCCCGCAGGTAGGAGTCCCGATCCCGTTCGCGACGGCGAGCGGCCGACTCCACGCTCTCGCCGCGAGGAATGTAGCCGAAGACGAGGTCGTGCGCCGCCGTCTGGTCGCTCACGATGTCCGGCGTGATCGACCGTCGGACGAGCTCCGGATAGACATCGGCCGCGTTGGCGCAGAGCCCGACGCTCAGGGCCGTCCGCGACTGTGCCGCCGCCCGCACCCAGCCGAGGGCAGTGTCGAGATCCGGGGCCTCTCGATCAAGAAAGCCCGAGCGCCTGCG
>JAKAPG010000086.1 GCA_021823085.1 Thermoplasmata archaeon
ATCTGGACACGCTGAGCCTCGGCTCCCCGCTCAATGCCTACTACCGGATCGTCAAGGATCCGCACAACCGTCTTCGGCTCGTATCGATCCCGTCCGACGAGGCAGGCATCAAGCTGGCGCGCGTCCGATTCAAGCACTCGATTCGGGGCGGCCAAGTCGAGGTGACTCTTCACGACGGCCGTAACATTCTGGTCGCGCCGGACTCACCGTACCGGGTCGGGGATACGCTCAAGCTCGAGGTGCCCGCCCAGAAGGTCGTCCGGCACGTTCCCCTCGCACCGGGCCAGCTCGCGTATGTGAGCGGAGGAACCCACGTCGGGGAACTGGCTCACGTCGACCGCGTGGAGGTGAGGAACTCCTCCCAATCGAACCTCGTCCATTTCAAGGAAGGGTTCTCGACCGTGAAGGAGCATGTCTTCGTCGTCGGGGAGACGACGCCGCTCGTCACGCTTACGGAGGCGTTGCGTCAATGAGCGCCCCGGCTGGCTCCGCCGCAGCCGTCGCGGCGCACGCCCCCGACGAGAACCCGCTGAGGAAGCTGAAGGTCGTCAAGGTCGTCGTCAACGCCGGCGTCGGGGAGTCCGGGGAGACGCGCACCAAGGCCGAGAAGGTCCTCCGGATGGTAACGCACCAGAAGCCGGTGGCGACCCGGGCGCATTCCACGAACCGCGACTTCGGTATCCGCGAGGGCCAGGAGATCGGAGCGAAGACAACCTTGCGGGGCCCGCGCGCGGTGGAGTTCCTCGATCGGGCGTTCGAAGCGCGGGACCGGCAGCTCGACCCGGAGTCGATCGACCGGTTCGGCAACTTCTCCTTCGGGATCGCGGACTACACCGACTTCACCGGGATGAAGTACGATCCGCAGATCGGGATCCATGGCATGGACATCGCGGTCGAGATCGGTCGCTCCGGCTGGCGCGTGCGCGACCGCCGGGCCCGAAGCGCCCCCATCCCGAGACGACTGAGGTCGAACCGGGACGAGACGCGGCGATTCCTCGAGCAGCGGTTCCGGGTCACGTTCGTGGAGTGAGGTCCGATGAAACCGAAGAAGCGTTTTGGGCGGAAGGAGGGCTGTCTGCGGTGCGACCGCAAACGCGGGATCGTCCGCCGCTACGGGCTGCACGTCTGCCGCCAGTGCTTCCGCGAGGTCGCGACCGACCTCGGCTTCCGCAAGTATCAGTAGGAGGGACTCACGATGGTACAGGACCTGCTCAACGACGCCCTCATCTCGCTCCGTCACTCCGACCGAGGAGGGAAGGCCATCGTTTCCATCGCGCCGACCTCGAAGCTGATCGGCGAGGTGCTCCGCATCTTCCGCGAGCACCAGTACATCGCGGACTTCACCTTCGTGGAGAACGGCAAGGGCGGGCGCTACGACGTCACACTGTCGCGGCGCATCAATCACTGCGGCGTGATCAAGCCCCGTATCGCCGTGGCGTTCCGGGAGCTCGAGCGGTATGAGTCGCGCTACCTTCCCGCGCAGGACTTCGGACTGCTCGTTGTGAGCACCCACCGCGGGATCATCACCCAGCAACAAGCCCGGGAACAGAAGATCGGGGGGAGGCTGCTCGCGTATGTCTACTGAGGTCGCCGCCGTCACCGTCCCACTGCCGCCGAAGGTGACGCTCCGGCTTGAAGGTTCGACCCTCATCGGGGAAGGGCCGCTCGGCACCGTGAAGCGTCGGTTCCCGAAGGACGCGATCGGGGTCGTGCCCGAGAAGGACTGGGTCACGCTCACGCTCCATCTCCCGCCCCGCCGACGTCAATCCAAGTCCCTCCTTCGGACGTGGGAGGCCCACGTGCGCAACATCACCGGCGGCGTGAGCCGCGGCGTCGAGGCGCGCATGAAGATCGTCGCCGCCCACTTTCCCATGAAGGTCGCCGCGAAGGGCTCGGAGCTGGTCATCGAGAACTTCCTCGGCGAGAAGCACCCCCGCACCGCTCCTCTGGTCCCCGGGACGAAGGCGAATGTCGACGGTGAGTTCGTTACCCTCACCGGCAACGACGTCGAACAGGTGGGTCAGAGCGCGGCGAACATCGAACGGGCGACGCACATTCGCGACTACGATCCGCGCGTCTTCCAGGACGGCATCTACCTGATCGAGCCCGCGCATCTGAAGGGGGCCGACTGATGGCCGACAACACCTCGAACGAGCCGACCGCTGAGGCCCCGCCCCCCGACGACGAGCCCGCGGCGAGCCTGCCCGTACCCGCGCCGAAGCGCCGCCGCAGCGTGAGGGCGGCGAAGCCGGCCGAGCCGGCCCCTCCTGCGACCGCCGCTCCCAAGACCGAGGGGCCCCGAGCCCCGAAGCGCGCGGCGCTCGATCCGGCGGTCGCGCAGGCGCTCCGGTTGCGCCGGGAGAGCGATCGGCGCCGCCCGCTCTTCGTGCGTCAGGCCGCGCACCGCTACGGTCGTGTGGGCCGGTGGGAGTCGTGGCGTCGACCGCGCGGCCTCCAGTCGAAGCAGCGGCGCCACTACGGGTACCGCTCGGTCATCGTACGAATCGGCTATCGCTCTCCGGCTCGCGCGCGAGGGCTCGTCCCCAGCGGGTTCCGACCCGTCATCGTCCGCACGTCCCAAGAACTCGCGAAGATCGACGCGCAGAGGGAGGCGGTCATCATCGCCCGGACGGTCGGTACCCGGCGACGCCTCGCGCTCGAGGAGGCGGCCCGCCGACTTGGATTGCACATTCTGAACCCGATCGCGACGCCCGAGTCGGAGGCGTGAAGGCGGTGTCGGATCTCTCCAATCAGCGCCGGATGGCCTCGGACCTCCTGAAATGCGGCCAGAATCGCATCTGGATCGACGGGACCCGCCAGGAGGAGATCGTCGACGCCGTCACGCGCCAGGACATCCGTTCCCTCATCAAGAGCGGCGCGATCCGCCGCCGGAACGTCCTCGGCACGAGCCGGGTGCGGGCGCGTCGGCACGCCGCCGAGCTGGCCAAGGGCCGCCACGCCGGCCCCGGTTCCCGGCGCGGGACCCCCTCGAGTCGCATGAGCTCCAAGGACCGCTGGATGCGCCGGATCCGAGCCCAGCGCGACCTCCTGCGCCGCCTGCGCGACGATCGGAAGATCCCCTCGGCGGCCTACCGACGGTTCTATCGGCAGGCCAAGGGCGGGATGTTCCGCAGCCGCGCGCACCTTCTGCTCAACCTGCGGCTCGCCGGCGTGCTGCCGGCGGAGGAAGTGGCATGAGCATCGGTCCGCGCTACCGTGTGCCGTTCCGCCGCCGCCGCGAGGGCCGCACGGACTACCGGATCCGACTGAAGCTGCTCAAGGGGGGCACCACCCGTGCGGTCGTTCGATTCTCCCACCGTCGCGTGGAGGTCGCGCTCGTCGACTACGCGACCGAGGGGGACCGCGTCGTCGCGCACGCGACGAGCGCCGAGCTCTCGCGCCTCGGCTTTCCGTCCGCGAGCGGGGCATCCACGCCGGCAGCGTACCTCACCGGCTACCTCGCGGGCCTGCGGGCGAAGTCGCGCGGGAACTCCGAGGCGATCCTCGACCTCGGACTTCGGCGCCCCACCCCGGGCGGACGCGCTCTCGCGTCGCTCAAGGGCCTGTTGGACGCCGGGATTGAGATCCCCCACGGAGAGACCAGGTTCCCCGAGGCGGATCGCCTGAACGGCGCACACCTCCCGAAGCCCCTCCCCGAGCCCCTGGAAATGTACAAAGGGAAGCTTCCGACCATCGTGGTCCGGGAGGAGAAGCCGTGACCGCCGCCGCGATGTCCGGCGCTGCATCCCCGGCCTCCACGGGACGACCGGGACCGCCGGCGGCCCCGCCACCCTGGATCCCGAAGACCGAGCTCGGCCGGCGTGTCGCTTCGGGCGAGCTCGCGACGATGGGAGAGGTCCTCGCGACCGGCCTTCCGCTGCGCGAACCCCAGATTGTCGACAAGCTCCTGCCCGCGCTGCACGACGAGGTGCTGGACGTGAACATGGTCCAGCGGATGACCGATTCCGGCCGGAGGTTCAAGTTCGCCGTCACGGTCGTCGTCGGGAATGGCGACGGCTACGTAGGGCTCGGACGCGCGAAGGGACGCGAGGTCGGGCCGACGATCCGGCGCGCGATCGATCGGGCCAAGCTCGACATCGCCGAAATCCTGCGCGGATGCGGAAGCTGGGAGTGCGGCTGCGGACGCTCGCACACCGTACCGTTTCAGGTCCACGGCCGCTCGGGATCGGTCGTCGTCACCCTCAAGCCGGCGCCCCGCGGCGTCGGACTCGCGGTCGGCGACGTCGCGAAGCCGATCCTCCGGTTCGCCGGCATCACCGATGCGTGGGGGTACACCGACGGTCATACGAAGACGACCGTCAACTACGCGCAGGCCGCGTACACCGCCCTCACCCAGCTCTCTCGGCTCAAGGTGTCCGAGCCGGACGCGACGCGCCTGAAGGTCGTTCGCGGAGCGGTCGGAACATCGATCCTGCCTCCGAAAGAGGACGGCCCCCGTCCGATGCGGGGCGGTCCCGGTGGCCGTCGCGGGCCGCGCGGACGGGGCGGCCCCCCGGGACGAGGCGGACCGGGAGCGCGAGGAGGGGGACCCGGTCGCCGGGGTCCACCGCCCACCGCACCCTCGGGGACTGGGGGAGCTTAGGCATGGCGTTGCTTGTGATCCGGGTCCGCGGAACGATCCACGCTCGGCGCGATATCACCGAGACCTTCCGCTTTCTCCATCTCACCCGCCCGAACCATGCGACGGTGATCCCGGAGTCCCCCGACTACCGGGGGATGCTCTACAAGGTCCAGGGCTACGTGACGTGGGGCGAAGTCGATCCCGAGACCGTCGGCTGGCTGTTGAAGGAGCGCGGGATCACGGTCGATGGTCGAAGGCTCGGCGGGGAGGAGGGCGGCTCGCGCCCCACGATCGAAGAGCTCGCGAAGCGCGCGCTCGAGGACGGACTCAGCTCGGTAGCGGGGGTGCGCCCTCTGTTTCGCCTCAGGGCCCCGAAGGGCGGTTGGCGATCCACGAAGAAGCCGTTCCGGCAGGGCGGGGCGCTCGGCTACCGAGGCTCGGCGGTGAACGATCTCGCTCGTCGGATGGGGTGAAGAGAAGGGCATGCCGAGTCGTACCCGAAAGTTCCGGGGTCTTCGCACGCACGGTCGCGGCATCAAGGCCGGCCGCGGGGCGGGAAAGCAGGGCGGCCGAGGCAACGCGGGCCTGCACAAGTACAAGTTCAAGTCGATGCTCCTCTACGCGCCCGATCACTTCGGTCGGCACGGATTCAAGCGCCCGCCCGAGATCGTCCGCGAACCGTCGACCCTCAACGTGGGGGATCTCGATAGTTTCGTGCCGATCCTTGAGGCCGCCGGTGCCCTCCGTCGCGAGGGAGAGACCTACACCGCCGACCTCGCGAAGGTCGGGGTCGACCGCCTCCTCGGAAAGGGTTCCACCGGACGAACGTGGAAGGTCTACGTCCCCCACGCCACGAAGCACGCCGCAGAGAAGGTGACCGTGCTCGCCGAGCGGCCGGCAGCGACCACCCCCCCGTAGGGTATATTACGGACCCTACGGCTCCGAGCGTTTTCGATGACGGACGAGGAGATCCCACGCGATACCCGCTGGGCGATCCCTCTCGGACTGATCGGTGCCGCCGTCGTCGCCCTGTACTGGTACTGGGACCGGCCGACGACCCTCGGCCTCGGGTTCCTCGGCGCAGGCATGGCGGCGGTCATGCTTCTGCTGTATCTCGGCATCTCCTACTCCGGGCCCAAGTCGCGGCTGTACGGCCTCAAGCCGCTGTCGGGCCGCCTACCGGCGATCTCCCAACCGAAGGGCCACGTGCACTTCCGCACGAAGATGTTCTGGACGATCCTCGTCGTCCTGACCTACTTCCTCCTGACCAACATCTACCTCTTCGGCGTCGACCAGGCGACGATCATCGACCTGTTCGCGAGCTACCGCGCGATCCTCGCGGGCGCCCAGGGGACGATCATGGACCTCGGGATCGGGCCGATCGTCACCGCGTCGATCATCATGCAGCTCTTCGTCGGGGCGAAGATCATCAACCTCGATCTCACCGACGACGAAGACAAGGGAATCTACCAGGGATCGCAGAAGGTCCTGGTGCTCGTCATGATCTTCGTCGAGTCGATCCCCCAGGTCTTCGGCTACATCAGTCCGGGGGCGGGCCTGGTCGCGAGCCTCGGCACGCTCTCGCCCGGCAACGGGGTCCTGCTCGCGAATACGATCATCGTCGCGCAGCTCGTCTTCGGCTGCTACCTCGTTTTCCTGATGGATGAGGTCGTCTCGAAGTGGGGGATCGGGAGCGGGATCTCGCTGTTCATCGCGGCCGGCGTCAGCCAACAGCTCGTGCAGGGGACGCTCAATTGGCTGCCGCAGACCGCCAACGGACCTCCTACGGGAGCCATCCCGAAGACGATCTACTACCTGACCACCCTCAATGCAAGCCAGCTCGCGAGCGGCGGATGGACCGATATCCTTCTCGCGCAACCGAATCCCATTACCGCCCTCGTGGGAACGGCGTTCATCTTCTTCCTCGTCGCGTGGACGGAGTCGACGCGCATCGAGCTTCCGCTTTCGCACGCCGAAGCGCGCGGGGCGCGCGGCCGCTACCCGTTGCGCCTGATCTACGCGAGCAACATCCCCGTGATCCTGATGACCGCGCTGCTCGCCAACATCAGCGTGGTCACGATCCTGCTCTACACGAACCCGACCCTCGCGCACTTCCCGCTGATCGGGGGCCAATGGTGGATCGGCGCCTACCCTACGGCCGCTCAGGCGACGGGGCTCAACATCTCCCAGTCGACGCCGATCATGGGGGGCGCGTGGTACTTCCAGACTCCCAACGGTTTAGCCGCATGGCTCTTACCGGCGATCAACTTCCAAACGTACGGGAGCGCGCTCTACGGCCACACTTGGTGGCAGGGGATCATCCACGTGCTGGTCTTCTTCGGGGTGATGGTCGGCGGTTCCATCCTCTTCGCGAAGTTTTGGATCCAGACGACGAACATGGGCCCCGAGGCCGTTGCCCGGCAGATCGAGGCCTCGGGGATGCAGATCCCCGGCTTCCGTAGAGAG
>JAKAPG010000087.1 GCA_021823085.1 Thermoplasmata archaeon
ATCGGACGCGCGCCAGCTTGATGCCTGCCTCGTCGGACGGGATCGATACGAGCCGAAGACGGTTGTGCGGATCCTTGACGATCCGGTAGTAGGCATTGAGCGGGGAGCCGAGGCTCAGCGTGTCCATGAGGCCGAGACCGCGGGCGAGATCATGGACAACCTTCCCGTCCACCAACACCGAGCCGGAGCGCGTGAGGATCCGCGCCTCGCGCGCGTTGTGGACCAGGCGCTGCACATCGCGCAGTACCAGGACGAGCGGGATCGAGTCTTCCTGGGCATGAGGGCCGGGAGACGGCCGGCGGATCCACTTCGTTCCCTTGCGGGAGACGGTCCAGCTGCGCGGGGCCGCGCGACGCTTCATCCGGCGCGTCACGATTTGCCTCCCGCGGAGGAGGGAGAGGTCCGAATCCGCTTACCGGCTTCCTCCGCGGGAGCCGTCTTGGGGGCGGGCGCTTCGTTCTGCGGCCGGTCGCCTTCATTCTCCCCTTCCTCGTCGTCGTCCTTCTCATCGCCGTCGAGGAGGTCTTCGAGGGTCGGTTCGTCGTGGGGAGGCGGGGCTTGCGCGACGGGAGCGGGAAGGGCGGCGGGCGCGGCCGCCGTGGCCTCCTCAGGCTCGGGTTTCACGCCGAGCTCCTCGGGGGAGAGATCGGCTTCGGTGACCTTGAGACGGCGTCGGCGCCAGGGATCGGCGAGGTTGAGGTGGACCAGAACGAGGCTCCCGGTGCGCACCGGCAGCGCGGTCTGCTTCGATTCCCCGGTCTTGCTGGTGACGTTGTCGAGGGTGACCGCGAGCGCGCGACGATCGACCTTCGCGATCCGCTCCTCGCGGCCCTCGTAGCTACCCTTGAGGATCCGGACGGTGTCGCCCTTGCGTGGCGGCAGCGCCCGACGGTGGAAGCGGGAGCGAAGCTCCTTGGAGAGCGGCACCGACATCATCCGCCGGCGAAGGGCCGTATGCGCGGTGTAGAGCATCTTGCGTTGTCGGCGAGCGGAGCTCGGAGAGTCGGACATCGCGCGCGTCACCTCCTTACAGGATGATCGACGAAGCGGCCGCAATGCGCGGCCAGCGTTCGGCGGCCTCCTTGGCCACGGGTCCCTTGATCTGGGAGCCCTTGATCTCGCCGGTCTCGGTCGTGATGACGGCGGCGTTGTCCTCGAACTCGAGGCGTGTCCCGTCCGCACGGTGAACGGGGGCGCGGCTGCGGACGATGACCGCGTGCAGGACCTGGCGGCGCATCTCGGGGGTTCCCTTCTTTACCGAGACGATGACGAGGTCGGCGATGCCGGCACGCGGATAGCGTCGGTGGGTCCCGTGCCAGTTGCGCACGGAGATGATCTCTACGACCTTGGCGCCTGTGTTGTCGACGCACTCGAGGCGCGCCCCCTTCGGGAGCCCCCGGCTGCGACGTCCGGCAAGGCCCTTCATGCGGCCTCCGGCTTCGGTTCGGGGATGTCGAGCGTCGGAGGGGCTTCCTCCCCCGTGGCGCGGTGGGCCGCCTCGCCCAGGTCCTCGACGATGCAGAAGGTGACGAGCTTGGAGAGCGGCCGGGTCTCGGCGATCCGCACCCGGTGGCCCGTGGGCACGCCGAGGCACGCAGGTGCGTGAGCGAGATAGCGGCGTCGGCGCTTCTCGTACCGCTCAAACTTCGGGACGTAGGTGAGGAGCGTTCTCTCGACGACCGCCGTCCGTTGCATGGCCACGGAAACGACGGTGCCCTCGATGACCTGCCCGCGGACCGGCAATCGTCCGTGGAACGGACAGTGCCGGTCGTCGCACGTCGTGCGCGGAGCGCGGACATCGAGACCGATGTCCCGGGCGCGCCGCGAAGGTCCAGAAGCGCTCATCGTACCCTCTTGGGACCGGCCTGGAGCAACCGCTTGGTTCGGTCCTGAGGACGGATGCGAAGTGCATCTCCATTTAACGGTAACTCGCGGTCCTCGAGGAGGAGCGTCCCCTCGAGGCCGGTCTTCGCGACCCAGATCGTCCGCTCGTCCGGCCGGCACCGGATTCGGAACATCCCCTGGGTCTCGTCCACGACCGTGCCTTCGATCCGACGCGGTCCGAGCCCGGGCGCGTGCGCCAGCTCGATCCCCGCTCCGATGAGTTCGCCGGCGAGCGCTTCGCGTAGTTCCGTCGGAAGCTCTCGAAGGTCTACCGTAACCCGCCTCCGCACTCTTCGGCCGCGCCGCCCCTCACGGGCGGCGGGCCGCACCCTGCCGAGCTGCGCGCTCGCGCTCGCCGAGGACCGTCTGGGCGCGCGCAACGTTGGTGCGGAGGGCGCGCATGCGACCCGGGCTGGGAGGAGCGCCCCCCATCGCGGCGATGCCGCGTTCCCGGAGGAGGTCTCCTTCGGCATCCGCGATCTTGCGCCGAAGATCCTCGTCGATGAGCGCGCGAAGCTCCTTCATGCGCAGCAGGCTCATAGGCCCCCCGCCGCCGGGGCGTCCGCGACCAGCGGCACTTCGGGCTCGTCGCTCTCGACCGGGGGAAGGACCTCGGTCGGCGTGGAGCGGTGCTCGGTCACGCCCTTGACCTTGATCTCGTCCGGCAACTTCGCCGACGGCCGCATGATCCAGACGTTGACGCCGATGACGCCGGGCTTGAGGCGCGCCTGGTAGAATCCCTTGTCGATGAACAGGCGTACCCCGTCCCCGCAGTACTTGATCGTCCCTGCCTTGAACCGCTCGGTACGATGGCGCTCGCCGGTGAGCTTCCCGGAGAGGATGACCTGGCATCCCCGCGCTCCGCTCTCCATGATACGACGGACGGTGGAGTGCCCCGCGCGCCGGAAGTGCCAGCCCCGCTCGAGCGTGCTCGCGAGCTTCTCGGCCATGAGCTGGGCGTTGAGTGATGGTTGCCGCTCTTCCTTGACCTCGATCTGAGGGTTGTCGAGCCGGAAGCGGTTCTGGATGTCCTCCGTGAGCCGCTTGATGATCTCGCCGCGTCGTCCGATCAGGATCCCCGGGCGCTCGCAGACCAGCGTGACCCGCGTGCCCATCGGGGTTCGTTGGATGTCGAGACCCCCGAACCCCGCCCGGGCGCTCTCTCGGACGAGGAAGTCCTTGAGCAGGACGCGGCGGGTGGCCTCCTGGATGACCTTGCGCTCCGCGCTCAATTCTCCTCCTTCTCCTCGGCGAGTACGATCTCGATGTGCGTCGTCTGTTCGTTCCAGTTCGTCGACCGCCCGTGCGCGCGCGGCATCCGCGCCTTGAGGATCCGTCCCCGGCTCGCGGCGGCGACTTGGATGTAGAGGCGGTCCGTGTCGAGCCCCTCGTACTCGGCGTTCGCCTCGGCGTTCTTGAGCACCTGGAGCACCTGGTGGGCGACCTTCTTCGGGTATCGCCCCGGGCCCACTCCCCGGTGGTGTGCGGTCTCTTGATTGTAGCGTCGGAACGGGATCGCCCTCTTCAGCTGCTCGGCATCCTCGAGTATCGTGCGGGCCTTCTCGAGAGGAAGGCCGCGGATCGCGTTCATGACCTCGTAACTCTTCTTCGGCGAGATCGGCAACTCGACACCGCGAGCGCGCGCGATCGCACGGCCGGTCTGCGCCCGGTACGTATAGCCCTTCATCGACCTCTCCGCCCTCTCACTTCAACGGCATGAATTTGCTCGAGCGCGTCGCGCCGACCCCCGGACCGGAGTGTTTTTCGAAGCGGCGGGTCAGAGAGAATTCGCCGTAGTAGTGCCCGATCATTTCAGGACGAACCTCGACCTCCTTGTACTCTTTGCCGTTGTGGATCGCGACGCGGCGCCCGACGTGTTCCGGAAGGATGAGCGCGTCCCGCGTATGCGTGCGAACGACCTTCTCCGCCGGGGTCTCGCGCATCCTCTCGAGGAACCGCTGGACCTCGGTCGTGAACCCACGGCGGATCGATCGACGCGCACGGGCCGGCAGAACCTGAGCGAGTTCGGGCAAGCTCATCTCCTTGAGCCGGCCCAGGGTCAGACCGCGGAAGCTGAACTCGCGCTTGCGTCGCGCCTCGATCCGCTTGCCCTTCCGCGCCTTCGCCATCGACCTACCCCACCGTGGCGGTCGTCCGCGCCCGCCGTTTCTTCCGTTGCGATCGAGAGAACCGTCCGACCTTGGCACCCGGCCACGTGCCGCTCGACACCGTGCTGGGTCGCCCCACGTGCTGGTGTGCGCCGCCTCCGAACGGGTGATTGACGGGGTTCATCGCCACCCCGCGCACCTTGAAGGGAGCTCGGGAGATGGACCGGGTCGCCCAGAACTTCTTACCGGCCTTGATGATCGGCCGCTCGGTCCGACCGCCCCCAGCGACCGCCCCCACCTGGGCGCGGCAGGTATCGAGGAACGCCTTGAACGCTCCGCTGGGGAGTTGGAGCGTGACGTTCTTGCCGGCGTGGGCGACGACCAAGGCGCTCGTTCCCGCAGCGCGCACGAGACGTCCGCCGTCGAACGGCTTGACCTCGATGTTCGAGACCAGCGTTCCATCGGGAATGTGGGCGAGCGAGAGGATCGAGCCGCGGTCCATGTGGCCCTGGTGAAGGGCGACGGTATCGCCGCTGGCGATGCCCGCCATCGCGAGCGTCCGGTACGTCTTGCCGTCCGGTCCGCGGATCTCGGCGACCGGGGCCGTCCGGCCCGGAGCCATCTCGATCCCGATGACCCTTCCCTCCCCTATGACGGAAGGGCCCGGGTGGTAGATCGGACCGTGGTGGCGGTGGCTGGGCGAGCGATACCGGCCCGTCCCGGATCCGCGTCGGCGCGAGATGATGCGCTTTCCCATCAGAACACCCCGGCCCGAGTCCCGATGTCCTCGGACGAATACTCCTTCGCGAGGCGGATCGTCGCGATCTTGCCGGCGCGGACGATCTTCGTGTTGACCTTCGCGACCTTGCAACTGTAGAGCTCCTCGACCGCACGCTTCACTTCCGCGCGGCTCGCGCGGCGGTCGACGACGAATTCGAGCTTGTTCTGGCGCTCCATCTCGTCCATCGACTTCTCGGTCACGTAGGCGTGGAGAAGGATGCGGTGGCGCAGTTGCGTCATGCACGCTCCTCCCCGAGGCGTTCGCGCAGGGTCTCGATCGCGGCGTGGCTGAAGAGGGTGAGGCGACCCGGATCTCCTCCCGGGGCGAGGTGCTCGGTATCGAGGCGGTGCGCCGTGACGACCTCCACCCCCGGGAGGTTACGGAACCCCCGCGCCCGGCGGGGCGCGCTGGTGACGACGAGGACTCCGCGAGGGGTGCGGCGCATGCGGTTCCGGCGCTTGCCTCGTCCGGCGCGCACGTGCGTTCCGTCATGAGCCCGCTCGACGTCGGACCACAGCTCGAGCCGTTCGAGGAGATCGCGCGCTTCGCGGCTCGTTTCGATCTTCTCTACCCCATCGGCGACGACGATCGGCAAGCGCGCTTCCTCGGGGAGACGATGGCCCCGGGCACGAGCGAGCGGCACGACGCGGGTCGCGGCGAGGGCGCTCGCGAAGGCGAGCCGCCGCTCCTTGGTGTTGATCTTCTTCGTCCAGATCCGCTCGACCTTCGGCGGGTGCGCCGCTCGGCCACCAACGGTGTTCGGCGCTTGAGCGCCGGTCATGGAATCCATCAGGCGTGGCGTACGCGCGACCCCGCGGCCCTTCCCGGACCACTCGACCGAGTGGCGGAGACCCGCGGTCGGGCTCGCGCCGTAGGGTTGCCGTCGGTGCGATCGCGTCGCATCGACCGCCTTGCGGATGAGGTCCGGGCGCACCGTCGAGGAGAAGGCGAGCGGCAGCGCGACCGTGCCGTGTTCCTTTCCCTGAAGGTCGACCACGCGGGCCCGGTGGTGCGGGGAGTGGTGCTCGGCCGGCGCGGGGAGCGCCGCATCGGGATCCGCGACCATCGTCCTATCCGCCCTGCTTGGAGTGGAGACTGTAGTAGCGCAGGTCGACGTTCTCGACCGACGACACCCGCGGGCGGATTGGGGCGCGGAAGCGCAGCAGTCGCTTGGCCGGACCGGGGAGCGAGCCGTGCAGTACGATGCAGGGGCTGCGCACCTCGCCGTAGTGGGGGAAGCCGCCGGCGGGGGTCACGGGGTCGGCGCGGGGGTCCTTGACCACTTTGAGAACTCGCATATTGAATTGGGTTCGGCGATGGTAACCGGTCTGACCGGCCTGGGGGATCCGATAGGTCACGAAGCTCGGATTGTGGGGCCCGAGCGTTCCGATCATGCGACGATGCTTGCTGTTCTTGCGCGGCTGGAGTTTGACGCCCCAGCGCTGGATGTGACCCTGGAACCCGAACCCCTTGGTGACGCCAAGGACATCCAGGAACTCTCCTTCCTTCGTCAGTTCGTCGACCCGAAGTTCCTGGCCGAGGAGCTGGAGGGCGTGGGCGCGGCGCTCTTCGAACTTCTCGCCACCGACCCGCACCTCGAATACATTCGGGCTCTTCGAGGGAACCCCGGTCACGAGGGACGGTTGCGTGTGAACGATGACACGGACCTCCGAGGCGTGGGTCGAACCGAACTCCGCGAGCTCCTCCGGGGAGCTCGCCGGATGGGGAGGGATCCGCCGTGCGAGCTCCGGAGAACCGTTCGCCCCCCAGACCTCGTTGGCGATGCGCAACCCGTAGGGACCCTGGTCATACAGGCGCGCGCCCACGACGCGCAAGGGAGGCACTTCGACGACCGTGACCGGCACTGCGAGCTCCTGCCCGGCGGTAGTGGAGCGCTTTCGATAATCGACGATGAAGGCATGGCTCATCCCGACCTTGTATCCCGCGAATCCCTCGAGCATCGGGGTCTTGGGGTTCGCCGAGGGATAGGATCGGACGCGGGGCACGGGCCGGGCGGCCCGGACGCGGGGAGAATAGGCGAGAGACCCTCGCCTTGGTCGATGCCGTCGCGCCATGGGTCGATGAGGGGTCCTACCTCCAGTGGGGGCCGGGGAAAAGGGTGCCCTATTTAATGTCTGGGTGAGTTAGCGCGTCGCTCCGAGAGAAACCGGCCGAGACTGTGCGA
>JAKAPG010000088.1 GCA_021823085.1 Thermoplasmata archaeon
TCCGGATCTCGAACGGTCCACAGGTTTCGCCGAAGTGATCTCGCTCATCGAGTTCGGGATCGACCCGAAGGATCGGGGTCGGGATGTCCCGGAAGTGTTGCTGCCAGAGAAGGTCGAAGGCCTGCTCCAGATCCGCGACGTGGCGGTCGAGAGGGGAGTCGGCCAACCGTTACTCCCGCAGCAGCTGTCGGCGACGAAGCTCCTCGTCGGTCCGCTTCTTCGCCCGTTGGGCGATCTCTCCGCCCTTGGCTTTTGCCTTCGCGTAGCCCTTGCGAGCGAGGTTCTTCCCAACCTCCTTCCCGCGATCGAGGGCGTAGGCTCCGGCTCGCCTTCCGAAACCGAGCATATCCTCCCAGGCTTGGTCGGAGAAGCTTTTCGGCTTCGGGACCAGAGCCGGGGCCGCCTTCGGGATCGGAGCTGGATCCGGCGTCGCGTTCGGCTCCTTCGGCTTCGCTGTTGCGGCCGGGTTCGTCGGCATCGTCACTCCTTTCGAACGTCGCGCTTCGCCCGGCTCGAACGGGCCGATCGGCGGCGCTTCATCTTCGTCTTCGGCCGCCGTCTCGTGTCAGGGCACCACCAGCCGAGCGGCTCGGGCTCGCACCGGGAGGTCGGGGGCTGGTCGGGATCGACCATGTCATTCTCGCAGGATGTCGTCGCCGTCGTACGGCGACTCGGACGGATCGACGTCGCTCGCGAGGGACCGGATCCGCTTCGCCCAACGGGCCCGATCATCGAGGGTCGGTTCCGGGGTCGGCCGCTCGACCTCGTTCGCGATCTGGCCGAGCGCGTTCGAGAGGTGGGAGGGCGGCCGTTCCCTGCGGAGGATCGGCGTCATCGGTCTCACTCCTTCAGGACCGAGGACTCCGACTTCGTCTTCCTCATCTCGGCGGCGATCGAGGAGATCTCCTTCGAGGCCGTCTCGTGGAGCGAGATCTCCTGGGTGGCGTCTCCGGGCTTGGCGATCTTCTTTGCGAGGGCGTCCAGTCGGTCAGCGAGATCCGGCATCAGACCCCTCCAGACGGGGCGAGGGTTATGACACTGGGCGGCTGGGGCCAATCGCACGGCGGCCGATCTGCAGGTTTGTTCGTCCCCGTCTCGCTCACCGGCGCCGGCGTTCCCGGCGCTTCGTTGCTCTCGGTCATGCTCTCGGCGTCGGTCCCGCCGATCGTTCTACGGCCCTGTGGTAGGCCCCCTCCCGATCGGCGGGTTGTGCTTTGACCCCGGATCCGGCCGCCGGGGTATCGGTGGAGGAGAGGAACGGGCCGCTCATGCTCGGCCCCCAACGGAATAGGCGCTCGAGTCGAACGCGACCGTCGCGGCCTTTCGGATCGCCTGGTATTCTTCGCACGTCGGGGGGACGGCCCGGTCGGGGTTCGTCGCCTTGAGGCCGCACTTACGACAGGTGTAGAACGCCCCGGCGTGGATCGTCTCGGGCGGGAGGAAAGTGTGCGCTACCATACTTCCTCCAGGCTCGGCGTTCCGGCCTCGAACTCGACCCTCTTCCGGGCGATCTCGGCCGTCGCCGGGTCGATCTCGGTGCCGATGAACCGACGTTTCAGTCGGAGAGCGGCCACGGCGGTCGTCCCACCCCCGACGAACGGATCGACGACGAGGCCGCCACGGGGCGAGAGGAACTCCACCCACTCGAGAACCGGCTCGATCCCCTGCTCCCACGGGTGGTTCTCCTTCGAACGACACTCCGAGATGACAGTGTCCCGGCACATGCCGTGCCGGGCGACGGTCGGCACTGGAGACTTGGCGTAGACGAGCACGATTTTCGCGCCCTGCCGTACCCGTCGGCCGAAGTGCCGAGCCCACGAGCCCCGGTGCACGACGTGGAACGTCCAGTGGTAGGACAGGAACGGCCGGTAGGGCCGGAACTGCTCGATGACGTCGTCCACGAACATCGACCCGGCATAGGTCAGGAGCAACCCACCCGGCTTGAGCTTCGCCAGGGCGAGTTGCGCCAACCGGCCGTAGAGTGGTACCGACTCGGCGAAGTACGGCGGATCGGTAAAGATGAGATCGACCGACCCATCTTCGATCCGGTCGTAGAGAAGCGACAGGTCGCCCGTGATGATCTCGGGGCTCGGGCCGTTCATTGACCGTCCTCCACGGACCGGATCGCGGCCTGTACCAGCCCGCCCTGAAGGTCACGTAGGTCCGCGACGGGGTGGGCCGGGTGCGGATCGTTGTGAGCTACCGCAGGAACGTGACGGCCGGGTGGAGGTAGGGGGGAACGAAGCCCCGGGAAGACCCGGCCGCTGTCATCGTAAGAGCCATCCCGGAGAGGTCGGTCCGGACAGGTCGGGTGGCACGTAAAACCGGGTGGCACAGGTTTTTGGGCCGATTCTCTGACGAGAAACGGTCTGAGAATACCCGTGCCACCCGGGCCGCGATCGTAGACGCCCCCTGTACGCGTTTTCTCTGGAACGTTCGGTCGATCCCTCGCATATGAGGAGATGTGGGTGTCACGGGTGTCACGGGTGGCACCATCGAGGAGAAAGTCCGTGACACCGGGGTCCCTTTTGTGACACCCGTGCCACCGGGCCATCATAGGTCTCCTCCGTCCCGCTCTTCGGACCTTGCTGGAGGCAACCGAAGCTGGATCGTCGGCAACCGGACGATCGCGACCCTCGACGGAGGGCTGTACTCAGGGACGCGGCGGTGATGTCCAGCGCCTCGCCCTCGCGGGTAGATCTGGTCGGGGGTCTGCCCGGTAAGCGGCGCGAGCGAGCGCAACGCGGACAGCGACGTGAACGGAGAAGAACTCCCAGCCCGACGTCGCTCGGTGGCGTAGTTCCCGAGCCAGGGCCGCGTGACGAACGCGTACCCGATGTCGGCCGCGTCGGATGGACGCGAGACGCAGTCGGCGGCGACCGCCCGGATCATCCCGGCGACCGGATCGACCCCGATCCCGAGCTGGGCGCGAACAGCGTCCCGGCGGATGGCGTCGAGGACCAACTCGGCCGCCGGGTCCTCTTCCTCCTCGGTCGGAAGCGACGGCGGAGAAATCCCGAGGACCATCGCTCCGACCGCGATCGCCGCCTGCCGGTCGTCCGGCAGCAACTCGCGGTCGCGGGCCAGGTCAACGAGCGCCGTGAACTGCTCGTCCGTCATCTCGCGGAGCCGCCACAGGGCGTAGCCGCCGCCGGACGGGTCGGTGTTGCCGCCCGTCAGCGTCTCGGCGAAGTCCTCGAAGCTCGCTTTCTCATGGGCGATCGCGGCGCGGTCCTCCTCCTCAAAAAGCAGCCGGATCCGCCGGCGGCGGTCCCCGTGTAGCTCGGCAGCAGACGAGTCCGTCTCGTCCGCTGTCGAGTTCCTCGCAAATCCGAATACCGCCGTCGCGTGGTAGTGGCGCGACGTGAGGTCCCGTCGTCCTCGGCCCGAGGTGGCTCCGGACGCTGCCGCTCGGGCTCGCTCGCGATCATTGCGGTCCAGGGACGCCTCATCGATCAGGAGCCCCAGGTTCGTCGCGGCCGCCGCCTCGTCGAACCGAAACGAGGAGGCAACCTTCCCGGCCCCGAAGTACTCCCGTGGCCCTCCGCCGATCCCCCACACGATTGCTCCCCCGGCGCGGAGGGTGTGCGTTTTGCCGGCGTCTGACTCGCCCTCGGCCTCGAGGTTGATCCCGAGGCGAGACGGGTCGAGCAGCTTCATGATCGGGGCGCCGGCGGTCCAGCAGAGGATCAGCTGTTGGTTCGGGGTCACGAAGAACCGCCGGCCCCACTTCCAAATCCGAGTCGCGTCCTCGCGGTTCCGGGGGCGGTACCACGACGCCAGGAGCGCGGCCGTGTCCTCCGACCCATCGAACCGACGCGCAAAGACCGGACGGATCTGTACCCGCCGTGAGCCGTCCGAGGCGAAGATCTCGAGGGCCAGCGTCGTCGCGACATCGCCGGCGAGCGGGAGCGTACGGAGGTACGCCATCGCCCCCTTGCGGTCAGCAGCCGTCAGTTTGTGGAGCGATGAGAGCGTGTCGACGATCTCGCCCTCCCTCCCTCGGAGGACGGTGCCGTCCGCCTCGATCTCAAACCAGGCGGCGCCGCGCTCGTCCCGGTACCGACGAGCAGAGAAGGCGGTAGGCGTGATGTAGCTCGTGTCAGTGGACGCGACGAACGTACCGTCTACCTGCTTCCATCTTGTCGAGTAGATCGCGAGCCGCTGCGTCTCCGCGTCTATCCCAACCTCCTCGGTCGGGCGGCTGGCGTTGTTGCGGGCGATTACGACTCGATTGCTCGCGATCTCCTCGGTGATCCGTCCGAGGCTCGCGACGACGATCGCGGGGAGCTTTCGGCTCTGGAGGAGGATGAACGGCTTGTCGATGTCGTGGAGCCGCGCAACGAGCGCCACCCCGATCCTGAAGCCGTCGATGTCGCGAAGGCCGCGGGCGACCGCCCGCTCGAGAACGCCGTCGATGGTCTTCAGATTGCCCTCGGTGCTCGTCCCCGGGTCCCACAGCTTGATGATCTCCGTGACCAGGTCCTCCTCCTCGGGGCTTGGGGCCGGGGTCTCGGGGAGAACGGGCTCCTCGGCCTTCTGGACCGGCTCGCCGGGTTGATCCTCGACGGTCACGCCCCCTCCGGGTTCTCCGTCTCGCAGTCCGCGCAGACGACGTCGAGGGGGACCCCGTGCCGGCAGACGCGCTCCACCGGGGCCTCGCCGTGGGGCTCGCGCACCTCCGAGTCTTCGCCGCTCGCGTGGTCGAACGGCGGGACCTCGTCAACATCAAAGGTGTCGAGCGGCACCTCCGGGAAGTCCTCCGCCGGCGGATCCTCGTCGGGCTCCTCGGCCTTCTTGATCGGCCCGACGGGCAGCTCGTCCGTCACGGCTCCTCCTCGTCGGACACGAGCGGTTCGAGGCAGCCCCGGTGACCGTACAACCCGGTCGCCCTGAACGTCGTGGTGGTCCGACCGGGACGGAACACCCGGATCAACAGACCGACGGCGGTCGACTTCTCACGGTTCGATTGGGTGAAGGTGACGAGCCGGCCGCAGCCGGGGCAGACGTTCGTTCGGCTCTTGCCGTCAGGACCTACGGTCGGGCGGATCCCGTCGTCACCGTTTCGCGACGGGTTCTTACGGGGGTTACCTGTACTAGAGTCGGTCGTCGCGGGCATCATCCGCGGCCTCCCGGAGTCCGGCCCGTTCTAGCGGGCCGGCTCCAATCTTCGAATGGCGGGGATCGATCGGGGACGGGTTCGCGCGCATCGCCCTACAACGCCTCGATGAGCGGCAAGAGCGCGTCGATCCGAACGAGCAGCTCGGCGGGCGAACACCGATCGGGGTAGTTGCGGAGGATGAGGTTGATCGGGTGGTCGCTCGGGAGAATCCGGCCCGCCGTTGTCTTCAGATCAACGAGTGAGATTGGCCGGGTCCTTGGCTTGACTCGAAGAGGCGGCATCGAGTCGATGTGGTGTCGGTTTTGGTATAAGTAAGCGAATGGTCGCCGTACGCTAATCCTGTCGTACGGCGTGCTCGAAAACGGTACCGGGGCTAGACCACCGAGGTCGGTCGCAGCAAGAGGCGCAGGACCCGGTCGGTGTAGTCGCTGAGGGCGGCGTCCACGGGCGCCGGGATCCCTTGACCGTGCGCCCGATCCCGGACGGCCCGTTGAACGGCTTGCCGGAGAAACCGTTCCTCCTCGCCGTCTCGGAGGCCGGTGAGCGCCACCCGGCGCTGAAGGAGCGCCTTCTTGGCCGTCGGGACGACCACGCCGAACAACGAGGCGACGTAGGAGAACTCGGACGAGCGGACCTGGTAGATGCGGCGGATGGCGGTGATCGTGAGGACCTCAGTCCGCCCCTCGAACTTCGTCATCTCCCCCACGTCGGTTCGAGCGGAGAGGCGGCGGCCGTATTCGGCGACCCACGACCAGTTCTTGTTCAGGGATCGAGGCCGCCCCCTATGCGGCGGGGGCTCGTGGAGAACAGGGGCGAAGAACGGAACGGCCTCCATCCGGGCGTCTCCCGCCCGTAGCCGGATCGCCTCGACCGCCTCGTTCAGGTCCCGAGCCGCAACGGCCGCCGCCGAGTCGCCGTCGCGGGCTGCCCGTTCGAGCGTCAGGAGCATCCGGCCCGCGGCGCCGTACTCGCCGCGCTCGATCATCCGCAGGATCCCGGGCCTCCGCCGAACGGCGGGGTACGTCTTGGCCTTCTCGATCAACGACCCGATCTCCGCCCGCAGCATCCGATTCAGATCGGCGTCCGCCCGTCGCTCCTCGCGGAGAGACGTCGGGTCCCCGACCCCGTGGATCCGTTTCGGGCGGCCGGCCGGCATCGAGATCGTCCTACTGGCCCGGGCCGTCCCACTTCACGACGGCGAGATGGCTGTTCAGCGGGCTGACGAACGACCAGCCGGCTTCGAGGTACTGGCCGACCGCCTCGGCGTCCACTGACCGCTGCTCCCCGGCCCGCTTGGGGGCCGGGAAGGCCGCAGGGGCCACCGACGGGACCGAGGAGGGCTCCGGGGCCGACTCGGCTTCGGGCGAAGCGCCACGGAGGGCCTCGTGAAGCGCGGCGAGAAGGTCATCGCCCCGGAGGGACCCGTCCGTCTGCTTGCCGGTGGCCTGCGCGATCGCGCGGGTGAGCGCCGCCACGATCTCGGCCTTCGTCTCGATGCCCTTCCGCTCCCGCTGGTCGAGTTCGAGGAACGGCAGGACCCGGCGGAAGTCCTCCCGAAGCTCCTCGACCTTCGAGGGCGGAAGCGGACGGGACAGGTTGTATCCCTCGTCCACGCCGCCGAGCCGGTGCGCCGTGAAGAAGAACCGACGGGACCGGCTGATAGCGCCCCGTGCCTCGGCGGTCTCGAGTTGGGTAGAGAAG
>JAKAPG010000089.1 GCA_021823085.1 Thermoplasmata archaeon
CGCGATTCGACCAATCCGCTTTATCGCGAAGTGAAGAAGGACGCGCAACGGGACGCGGACGAATTCTTACGGCGACACCGCTGATCGCGGTCAGGTGATCGAACGCACGGTCCCTTCTTGAAGGCCGTGCCGGGGGTCAACTCGATCCTCTCGGGCGACTGATATCCTCGCAAGGATAGCCTGAGCCGTGGCCCCGAAATCAGTGTGGCCGACGAACAGGTAGCCTAGACTTCGTGACTCGTTTGGGCCTGATTTTCCCGACGCTCTGCAACCGAGAAGCTCGCCGGCTGATTGCCCCCCCCGTTCCTTTCGGGGAGCAGGTTGATTACACTCGGACTCCGGTCCCCGTAGCCGGCGGGGACCATGGAGGCTTCCGACGGCCAGCCCGAGACCCTGCCGGCCCGGATGCTCAACGAGTTCGTCTACTGTCCCCGGCTCTTCTATCTCGAGTGGGTCCAGGGCGAGTTCGTAGAGAGTGTCGACACGCTCGACGGGCACCGCACCCACCGGCGGGTGGACGAGGAACGCGGTTCGTTGCCCAAGGCCGAGGAGTGGGCCGAGGGGCTCAAGGTCCGGGCCCGCGCCCTCTCGCTCTCCAGCGATCGACTGGGGCTCGTGGCGAAGCTGGACCTCCTCGAAGACGAAGAGGGAAAGGCGTGCCCGGTCGACTACAAGCGAGGTCACGGACCGAAGGATGGCGACGGACTCTGGGACGCCGATCGTATCCAGCTCGGGGTCCAGATGCTTCTCGCCCGAGAAAACGGCTACCCGTGCGAACGGGGATACGTCTACTACGCGGAGACCAGACAGCGGGTCCCCCTTCTGTGGACCGAAGCGCTCGAGCGTCTCATCACGGAAACGGTAGTTCGAGCCCGGGAAGTCGCCGCGGAAGGACGGATACCCGCGCCGCTCGTGGACAGCCCGAAGTGCCCACGCTGTTCCCTGGTGGGCATCTGCCTCCCCGATGAGGTGGGTTTCCTTTCCCGCGGACCCAAGGAGGGGGTCTCCGTCGAGGTGCGTCCTCTTCTCGCGGCTAAGGACGATGCGCTGCCCCTCTACGTACATCGATCCGCGACAACTACGAGCTCGTGCAGATCCTCGCGGCTAAGGACGATGCGCTGCCCCTCTACGTACAGGCTCAAGGCGCCATGGTCGCCAAGCAAGGCGATCTGCTCGAGGTCCGCCAGAGAGGGGCCGTGATGGCCACGGCTCGACTCCTCGAGGTCTCGCAGGTCTCCCTGTTCGGGTCGGTGACGGTCTCGGCGGGAGCGCTCCACGAGCTGTGCGAGCGCGGCGTCCCTGTGTGCCATTTCTCGTTCGGCGGCTGGTTCTACGGAATCACCCACGGACTGTCCCACAAGAACGTCGAGCTTCGGCTGGGCCAGTTCCGCACCGCGGAGGATCCGCAGCGGGCGCTGGCAATCGCCCGAGGGATGATCTCGGGCAAGATCCGCAACTGTCGAACGCTGCTCCGACGCAACCACTCGGGGGAGATTCCAGCCGTCCTAGGTGAACTGGCCCGAGTCGGCAATCTCGCAGATCGGGTTGGCTCCGCGGAAACGCTGCTCGCCCTCGAGGGAGCGGCAGCCAAGTCGTACTTCGCGCACTTCGGGGGCTTGCTCAAAACGAGCGAGGATGGCACCGCGCGATTCGACTTCAGCGCGCGGAACCGTCGCCCCCCAACTGACCCGGTCAACGCGCTCCTCTCGTTCCTCTACGCGATCCTGGCAAAGGACGCGACCGTCGTCCTCCAGTCGGTGGGGTTCGACCCGATGCTTGGCGTCTTCCACCGGCCGCGGTACGGGCGACCCTCGCTGGCGCTCGACCTGATGGAGGAGTTCCGCCCTCTTGTTGTGGACTCGGCGGTCCTGTCCATGATCAACAACCGAGAGGTGGGGAAGGGGGACTTTGTCCGACGCGGTGGAGCCGTCGCTTTGACGGGTGAGGGGAGGAAGAAGGTGCTCGCCGCGTACGAGCGGCGGATGGCGACCGAGGTGAAGCATCCAATCTTCGGATACACAGTAAGCTACCGTCGACTGATCGAAGTCCAGGCGCGGCTCCTCTCCCGGCATGTCATGGGGGAGATCCCCGCGTATCCGGCGTTCTGCACCCGGTGAACCATGGCGAACTTCTTCCTCGTGACCTACGACATCATGGACCCGAGGCGCTGGCAGAAGGTCCATCGGGCGATGAAGGGGTTCGGGCAACCCCTTCAGTACTCCGTGTTCGCGTGCGAGCTGAGCGACACCCAGCGAGTTCGGATGTTGGCAGCGCTCGAGGAACTGATCCAGACCGACCAAGATCGCGTGATCGTCGTGGACCTCGGTCCGGCCAAGGGAAGCGCCTCGGATCGGGTCACATTTCTGGGTCGGCAGGAGCCGCTGCCCGAGCGGAGCGCGATTATCGTCTGACATCGTGAAGACGGAATTAAGTACTCTCGGGCCATCGAGCGGGTAGGTAGCAACACCCCATCCCGCAGGTGCTCGAAGGCGGCGGAATCTACGAATCTCCGCCAGACAAGGTCCCGGATTCGGTTGCACGGTCGGCTCGGGGTTCTCGACCTTGGGGGTCCCGAGCAGGGGGCTCTCGAAATTTCCCCAATGCGGCTATCGAGGAGAGGGGCCTGCGGTCGCCACGGCTCAACGGCCGTGGCTTCGTTGAAGGGGTCCAAAGGCCACGATCGTGGAAAACGACGGGCCGGGTCGCCACGGCTCAACGGCCGTGGCTTCGTTGAAGGGAGGGATTTGCCGACGGGAAGGACGTTCTCGCTCCGAGTCTCCACGGCTCAACGGCCGTGGCTTCGTTGAAGGGACTGGAACGGCGACCAGCTTCGACTTACGCGCACACGTCTCCACGGCTCAACGGCCGTGGCTTCGTTGAAGGGCGTTCTCCCATCGTGTCCTTCCGGATATGCGAGGAGGTCTCCACGGCTCAACGGTCGTGGCTTCGTTGAAGGCCTTGGCGCTGGTGTAATAGCCTCCGAAGCCCCGTCTGCCACGAGAAGTCGAACTCCTCGATCTCCTGTTGCGAGAGTTGCCTCGTTCCGGTCGTGATGACCTCTCCGGGCTGCACATCCTCCGGTAGCCTACGAACCAGATTCGCCGGCTCGTTCATGCCCGGCGAGGGGAAACTCGGGATTTTACCGTTCGTCTCAGAGGCCGAGCTCGCTCAACCCCGGATGACCGTCGGGGCGACGACCGAGGGGCCAGCGGTACTTGCGTTCGGCTTCGGAGACCGGAAGGTCGTTGATGCTCGCGAGTCGCAGACGCATCAACCCGTCATCCTCGAACTCCCAGTTCTCGTTGCCGTACGAGCGGAACCAGTTTCCTGAGTCGTCGTGCCACTCGTAGGCGAAGCGCACCGCGATGCGCCGTCCCTCGTACGCCCAGAGCTCTTTGATCAGCCGGTAGTCGAGCTCTCGGGCCCACTTCCGCTTCAGGAAGCCGACAATCTCTTCGCGTCCGTGAACGAACTCAGACCGGTTCCGCCATCGCGAGTCCGGCGTGTAGGCGAGCGCCACCTTCTCCGGATCTCGGGTGTTCCAGGCATCTTCGGCCAGGCGGACCTTCTGGGTAGCCTTCTCTCGATTGAAGGGCGGCACGGGAGGACGAGGCGGCATGGTTCTCGCGATGACGAGAATCCTCCGAGCGATTTAGCCCCGCCGCGTCCTCGACTCGCCGCGCGGGAGCGCGCCTTGGCCGTCCGCGAACAGCGTGGCATCTCTCGGAGGCAGCCGTCCCCCGGTCCAGCGGAATCGGTAGGCTCAGAGTCAGCGCCTTGACCCCGCGAGGGTCGACGCGGTGCGAAACCCGTAGTGCCGACCCTCCCGGGCCGAGGAACATCGTGTGGGTCAATCTCATTTGGCTTCGGGCGGCTGTTGGCCCATGGCTGGCTCGAACCCTCTTCCGACCGATCCGGTGAGCCTTCCATCCCGCTGTCCCGTTTGTGGCGAGACCATGGAGCGCGGAACCAGCATCTCAAGAGGTGTTAACTCAATGAGCGCAATGTATCGGATCAAGGAGGGAGAAAGGCCGACCTTCTGGGGGGCCAATCAGATCCCTCTCGCACTCGGTGTCGCTCCCCTCCGTCACTCCTCCTTCTCGGGAATCCCGGGTTGGATGTGTCAAACGTGCAAGGTGGTTGTCGGTCGATACCCCGGCAAATCCCCCGAGTCAATCTCGGTCTGAGCGACTGTCCATGAGCGAGGAGACGGGGGTTCTTTGCGACTGATGAGGGTAGGAGACTTGGATGGAAGGGACATCGGAATCAAGTCCGTCAATTGCCTCATTAGGGCGATGGCCGCCGTGTCCGATACCCCGACCACGCTGACAGTGAAGGCCAGCACGCTCGCCCGACTCGGGCCTTCCAAGACGCCGGGAACAACACTGGACGATGTCTTCAACGACCTCATGGCGGACACTCCGCCCGTAAGCTTCTGGCGCGAGATTGAACGCCGCCGGCGGGAACCGGGCCCGAACATCCCCGGCCCGGTCATGCTGCGTCGCCTTCGGGGCCGGGCGTGAGTTCATGCGGCTTCGGTTAAGCCGTGATTCTCTCGCAGACTGCCGTGTAGTAACGGGATGGCCGACCAAGGACTGTTCCGCGGAATCTGTCTACCGGTGCCGCCATGGAATCGGTATCCTGCTCGCCGGCCGGAAGCGGAGGAAAACTGAAGGCAGCGGGCCCGGTCGTCCCGTCGGTTCCTATCCTAGGCAGCCCTGTAACCGAAGACGCATGGAAAGGGCTGGTTCGGCCAAACCGAAACCAGATGAATCGACCTCCCACCGTCAGGGAATGAGCCCAAATTCCCGGGGAAAGTGGGTGTCGGATGGGCTCGGCCGGATTCGAACCGGCGACCTTCGCTGTGTGAGAGCGACGTCGTAACCGCTGGACCACGAGCCCGTACGGGAGCCCCGATTCCCGCCGGGAGATAACGGATTCAGGCGGGAAGGGCGAGGAGGAGCGGGATGATGAGGCTCGCCGCGACCGTCAGGACGAGCCCCGAGGTGAGGGCGAGCGATGCCGACTCCGCGTCCCCGTAGCGCACGACGAAGTACAGCGTGGTGTCCATCGCGGTCGCGCCCCCCATCGCGGCGAGGCCCTCCCCCCGAACGCGTCGGCCGATCACCGGGGCGAGCAGCATCGTGAGGTTCTCGCGCAGGAAGTTCGCGAGGAAGGCGAGGAGTCCGAGCGCCGCGCCCAGACCGGCGGCCACCAGCGGCCCGTCCAGCGAGTACCAACCGAACCCGAACGTAATCGCGAGCGACGTGCGCAATGCGAGGCCCGTCGCCGCCGAGTAGATCGCTCCGGCGATCAGCGCCCCGGATGCGGCGGCGGTGAGCGGCACCCAGACGCGCCTCAGCGATCTCCACAGCCATTGCAGGCCGAGTCCTACGAGGAACAGCAGCAGGTAGAGGGCGTAGGTGATCCCGCCCTCCGCCGGGACGGAGATCCCGCGAGCCACGAAGTAGCCCGCGACGAGCGAGGCGACAAGCGCGATCGACAACCAGACCGAGCTACCGGGCACCGGACCGCTCGGAGCGGGGGAGGCGGACGGCGGAGCGCGGGGCAGGGCGAGCACCACGGCGATCGTGCTGCCGAGCGTCAGGAGGGCGAGTCCCAGCCCGAGCCCGATCGCCGGGGCGAGATCCGAGGTGGGAACGCTCGTGAGGGAGGCACCGAGGAAGAACAGGAGCGCCAGGATCGTCGCCTGGGTCGCGCGGCCGATCCAAGGAGTTCGGGGCCGGAACGCCCATCCCAGGAGGATCCCGGCCCCCAGCGAAACGTAGAGGAAGGGGTCGATGTCCACAGAACGTTCACTGGGACCGGCGAGAGATCGGCTCGCTCGGGCGCCGGACCGCTCGGCCGGTCCGGCGGACCGTCTCTTCGCGCATGGGACCGTAGCTCACCAGCTCGATCGGCACGCCGGTCTCCTTCTCCACGAATTCGAGGAAGCCTTGCAGCGCGCGCGGAAGCGCTCGGGCGCCCGCGCGACGAATCCGTTCCTTGAGCTTGGCCGGGAAGTCCGGCCAAGCCGGGAGCCGTTCGTACACGGGCGTGAGGCCCGAGTAGTCGTCGATCGCGGTGGGCGGTCGATCGGTCCACCGAGCGCCGTTCGGTCCCTCGTACGCCGTGCAGACCGGGACCTCCGAAAGACCCCCGAGCACGTCGACCTTCGTGATGGCGAGCGAGGTGAAGCCGTTCAGGCGGGCGACGTAGCGCAGGAGCACCAGGTCGAGCCAGCCGCACTGCCGGACCCGGCCCGTCGTCGCCCCGCGTTCCCCGCCCGCACGCTGCAAGAGCTCCTCGTCGTGGGGCTCGGCCCGCGTGAGGAACGGGCCCGCGCCGACCCGGGTCGCGTAGGCCTTGGCCACTCCGATCACCCCGGTCACGCACTGCGGGGGAAGGCCGCTCCCCACGAGGGCTCCGGCGCTGGTCGGATGCGAGCTCGTGACGTACGGGTAGGTCCCGTAGTCGATGTCGAGGAGGGCGCTCTGGGCGCCTTCGAGCAGGATCGACTCCGCGCGCTCCAGCGCGCCGAACAGGATCGGGTCGACGTCCCGGACGTAGGGGGCGAGCCGCTCCCCGGCCTCCAGGAGGGATCGCTCGAGCTCCGCGCGAGCCGGAAGGTCCGGGACGAGGCGCTTGCGTTCGTAGAGCATGTCGAGGCGCGCGCGCAGGGTGTCGAGGTGGCTGAGCTCTCCATAGCGGATCCCCCAGCGGCCGTATCGGTCGGCGTAGGCGGGGCCGATGCCCCGGCCCGTCGTGCCGAGGCGGCGGGACGGGTCCGCCCGGGCGCGCAGCGCGTCCTCCCAGACGTCCT
>JAKAPG010000090.1 GCA_021823085.1 Thermoplasmata archaeon
CCCCCGGAACCGGCGGAGGAGCCACCGCGTCGTGCCGGGCGGACAACCCGACCATCCCGTCCGGCACGCTCTCCGAACTGCATCGACTCCTGGGTCCGTCGGTCATCTTGTCGTATGACTCGCAGACCGGCACGGTCGTCTTCTACGACCCGGTGAACCACGTTACCGTCACCGAGATGGACCTCTACGAGGACTTCGGCTACGCCGAGTTCAACGGCGACGACTTTGCCGTCGCGGGTTGCGCGCCGTAGGCCTCGCGGCGAACTCGCCCGTGGGCAAGGAACTCCGGGCACGCCCCTCATCGAAGGCGCGCGAAGCCGAAAGCGCGTCGAGCGTGCGGATCGAGCGGACCGGCGCAACGCACAGATAACTCCGGTCGTTCGGATGGGTCGTCGCGATGAGCTCCTGTGACGTCGTCATCCCCACGCACGGTCGTCCTCGGCTGCTCTCGGCCCTTCTGGAAAGCCTCGCCCGGGAGGCACGATCCTCGGTCCACTGTGTGATCATCGTAGACGATACCGCCTTGCCGGCCGGCCCGGAGTTTCGTTCTCCGTGGCCGCTTCGGTGGGTGCACCTCAACGAGCGCGTGTTCATCTCCGAGGCGAAGAACATCGGGCTCGCCCACGTGGATCAACCGTACGTCCTCTTCGTCGATGACGACAACATCGTGACCGAGAGCACGTTTCCCCACCCGTTGAGCGTGTTGCACGAGCGGCCCGAAGTGGCGGCGGTCATGCCGGCCGTGCTGTACCGACGGCGCCCGGAGCTGGTGTGGGTCTATGCGACTCCGTGGAAGGCCGGCCATTGGGAGTTCCAACTGATCGGACGCAACCGCCCTCGCGACCCGCAGCGGGAAGACCGACTCCTGCCCACGGACGCGCTTCCGAACGCGGGATTCTACTCTGCGGCGTGGCTGAGAAAGGTGGGGGGATGGAGCCACCGCCTCCGCGTCAACAGTTCCGCCGACCTCTGTCGGCGGCTCAAGACCGGCGGAGCCGAAGTTTGGGCCGACAGTTCCTCCTTCATTCTGCACGACGTGGAAGCTCCCGGAGAGCGGGCGTTCTGGGCCGGCCATCAAGTGAGCGATCTGGTCCGGACCGAGGAGGAGATCGTCGACTGGTTCGGGTGGCAGCGCGAAGAACATCCCCGGATGGTCGGGTTCCGCCTGCGCGCAGCCTACCATTCCCTCGGCTTCCTTTTGCCGTTGGCTCTGGGAACCCTCGTCCGGAGCGACAGCAGCTTCCGTCGCGCCGCCCCGTTCATGGCCCGGGGATTCCTCCGAGGATGGAAGGGCGCGGGTTCGCGAACGGGCGCTCGCTCCGATGGGCAAGCCCCGGCTCCGTAGGTCGGCACGGGGGAGCAAGCCTTCCCCCGTGGGAGGCGGCTCGGCCACCCCGATCGGCCAGCGACCGGGCTTCGGCCGGATTCTCGGCGTTCTTCGCCTCGACGATCCCACCGAATTCCTCGGAGCTTCTCAGCCGAACCTTGGGGGCAAGCGACTCGTAGCTCATCCGGACAGGGAGAATCGCCGCGCGCGGTCCTCGACGTACCTGAGGTCAATGACCCCCTCTCCCACTTCCCCCGCGTAGCCGCAGTTGGGACAACGGATTGGCCCCGAAGCGCATGGCCAGTCCAACGGCCCGCGACAGACGGGGCAGGCGAGGATCTGACGGAGGGACGGAAGGGGTCCGAGTCCGGACTCCGGGTTCCGGAGGATCGCCCAGCGAGTGGGAAATCCCGGAGCGTTCCCGAAGACCTCAGCCGCACTCTCAAAGAGCCGCTTCGGCAGATGCCGGACGATCGGAATCTCTTCGAGGCCCGAGACCATCTCTCGGTCGAGAGAGAAGCCCGCGGCGAGGACGTTGGCGCGCAGGGTGGCCCGCGAACCCACGTAGATCGGAAAGGGATCCGGGGACAGGGCCACGGTCCCGCGCCGTGCGAACGTCACCGACCGGAACTTGGCGGACGCCGACCGGCCCAGCGCGGACCGAAGGTCGTTCGCGAGAGTTCCGAAGCTGGGGCGCGGGTTGTAGGAAAGGAGGAGGGTCCCCGAGCCCGTGAGGACTCTTCGAACCTCGGTCAGGGCGGCCACCGGATCGTCTAGGTGATGGAAGACCCGAATCAAGGTGGCCCCAGTGAAGGCACCGCTTCGGAACGGCAGGTGGTACAGATTGGCGGCGACGCGAGGCGCCCGATCGGAGAGGGCCACCGGGTCCGAGCGACCGATCTTCGTCAGGAGGTCTCGAGCGAAGTCACTGAGCACCAACTCGCCAGTCCGAGAGGCAAGAGTCGGCGTCAGACGACCGGACCCCGCGCCGATCTCCAGGACTCGGGCGTTCGTCGCCGGCCGAAGATAGCGATGCAGCACCGAGATCTCGACTTGAGTTACCTTCTCGCGGCCCCGCCACAAGGAATCGAAATCGAATCCCGTGTAGTCGCTGACGGTATTCGCCATACTCGGTGAGGCCCGACGAGGGGAGCGCAGATCGAGTTCCTAGATTAGGGCCGCGAGGTCCGCGACGGCAGCTCGAAGGCGGAACGAGTTTCGGAGAGGTACAGAGAAGGCGGCCTCGCGCTTCGGCGGTCCTTTCTCCCGAGCGTTGGTCCTGAGGGCACGGCACCTCGGTGCCCCCGCCCAATCCGAGTGTTCTGCTCCCGCGAAGCGCCTGCGCCGATTCAACGCGAACCGATCGAGCTCTTGGACCGCGGCGAAATCGGGCAATAACCACCCCGCAAGGACCGCGGAACGGTTTTGTTCGCGAGGCGGTTGGTTTCCACCAGGGAAAGGCCCACCGGGGAAAGGCCCTCGAAGCGTGAAGAGGTTTCGTCCCCACGACCTATCGGATTCCCACGGACCGTGACATGGCCCCTCCTCAGGTTCTCAAGATCAACCTCGGATGCGGTTATCACGGAGCTCCCGGCTGGATCAACATCGATGCCAGCTTCCGGATCTGGTTCAGCCGCTACCGGCGGCCGAACCGATCGACTTCCATCGCCCCTCCACCGTGCGGCTCACCGCCATCGGTTCGAAACCGGGTCGAGGAACCCCCACCGAACTACCGGCGCATCAACCTCAGGACCGGGCGACTCCCGTTCGCGAGCGGTAGTGTCGACTATTGCTACTCCTCCCACTTCCTGGAGCACCTTCCCCGATGGGAGGCTGCGCGATTGGTCCGAGAGGTGTCGAGAGTGCTTGCCCCGGGGGGTCTGCTCCGGATTGTTGTGCCGGACCTCGAGCTCATCGCCCGACTGTACGTCGGGGCGATCTCGGCCGCGGAGCCCGAGCGGGGGGCCTTCGCGGCTCTCATTCCGGAGTATGACACGCCCAGCCACAAGCTCAATGCATACTTTTCCAAGCACCCCCGTCGGGAGGAGATCCCGGCTCGCGCGCTCCGGACGAGGCTGTCGCGCTGGGCGGACCTGCGTTTCGGTGCCGCGCTCCCTCACCAATGGATGTACGACCTTCAAGACCTCACGAATCTACTGAAGGAGGCGGGCTTTCGAGGGATCACGAAGCAAGCCTATCGACGTGGCGAGATGCCGGACCTGGACGTGCTGGACATCGAACGGCACCGAGACGAGAGCCTCTACGTAGAGGCCCGGACGCCCGGACTCACGGTGTGATTCGGCTTCCCGCCCGAAGGCGTCCGGTTGCGGCATGGCGCGGTGTGTGAAGCGAGGGGAACCGGACCTGCTCGACCCTCGTGGGCCGCCCCCGAACGCGGGGCTCCGGACCATCAGGACGGTCCGGCCCCCGGTCCGATCGCGGCCCGCCGGGACCGGGTGTCGCCGGCCCCAAGAGCGCGGCGCCCCGCATCGGTCGGCGAGGGTCGGGACGGTGCGCGATCGCCCGCCCATCCGGCGGACGAGGGGTACCGCATCCTCGCCGGCAAGCGTGCGTTGCCGTGTCGCCCTCAGCGAACGCGCAGCGCGTTAAAGATGACGGTGGCGTCGAGCACCTCCGGGATCACCGCCCCGTCTGCGGGCGGGATCAGCCCGAAGCCTGCAATCCCCATCAGGACCAGGCTCGCGCCGAGCCCGAAGACGATCCCTTGATGGGCGATGCGCAGCATCCTCTGGCCCAGGGAGATCCCGTCAGCGACCCGACCCACCTCATCAACCATCAGCACGACATCCGCCGCCTCTGTCGAGATCCCGGATCCCTGGGCTCCCATCGCGACGCCCACCGAGGCGGTCGCGAGGGCGGCCGCGTCGTTGATCCCGTCGCCGACCATGACGATGGATCCGTACCGGCGTCGGAACTCTTGGACCCGTTCCACCTTCCGCTCCGGCAATAGGTCGACCTCCACGACCGATATTCCCGCGCGTTGCGCCACCGCGTTGGCGGTCTCTCGATTGTCACCGGTCAGTAACCCCACGATCTCGACGTGAAGGGCCCGGAGGCGATCGGCGAGCCCCGGTACGTCGGCGCGCACCGGGTCCTCGAAGAGGATCGCTCCCACCGGGATCTCGTCGATGACGAGAAATGAGACGCGGCGTCCCCGATAAGGGCCGATACTGCGCACCTTCGCCCACTCCGGATCCAGGGACCGCCGGATCGCGCGGGCGCACAATCCCCGGGATCCGACCACGAGCCGATGCTCGCCCCCGGTCACGTTGCGGCGTGAGGTACGGGAAGGCACAGCGTCCGCCGGTTCTCTGTCCCGGCCGGTTCCCGCCGGCGAACTCATGGCAAGTCTTGTCAGGGCGTTTTGACCGACCCTTTACGAGCCGGCTTCCGAACCCACCCGTGTTCCGATGATCGATCTTGGTTACTTTCTCAATCCTCCGGCCGGGCTCACGGTGTCGACCCTTTTGATCATAGCCTTCGTCCTAGGGCTGCTTCATGGGGCGACTCCGGACGAGCACACTTGGCCGATCACCTTCAGCTACTCCATCGGAAGCTACAGCACGAAAGCCGGCATGAAGGCCGGGTTCACTTTTTCGGCCGGGTTCACCGCCCAGCGTGCGCTCCTCACGACGCTCGGGTTCATCGGCCTCGCGGCGATCTACATGAAGTACAATCTGAACGGACCGGTCTACATCGCGGTCGGTATCGCAATGGCCCTTGCCGGGTGGTACGTACTCAAGGGACGGTATCCCCACCTGCCGTTCGACGCTTGGCTCCATGGTCGTTTCCATCACCATACGTCGGCGACCCGCACGCCGATTGAAGAGAGCCACATCCAAGGAGTCCCGCTCCCGATGGCCGCGGTCCACGGACTCATCGCGGGATTCGGTTTCGGTGCCTATGCGACCATCATCACGTTCGTGCTCGCCCCCGAGGTCCCCTCGATCGGGTGGGCTCCGATGGTCGGGGTCATGTTCGGACTTGGGACCATGGTGATGCAGGTGGTCTTCGGAGCGGTCTTCGCCAACTTCGCACGCGTGAAGAAGCTGAGCGAGGACGATCTGTGCTATCTCGGGCGGAAGACGGCGGGCCGCACCCTCTACTACGGGGGAGCGCTCTTCGCGGCGGTGGGGGCGTTCCTCGCCCTTTTCCCCTCGCTCTCGAACCTCGCCGTGAGCACGGGCAACCCCATCCCGAACCTCGACTCCATCGGCATCTCCACGGGTCTTGTGCTGGTCGTGGTCGGGGGGATCGGGGTCTGGAGTATGATCCAAGGCGTCCGGGAGCTTCGGGTCATCGATAGCGGCAAGTATTGCCACTCGGGCCCCCAAGGAACGGACAGCTAGCGATGGCGGCGGCTCCGCGCGGCCGCATCGTGTTCGGAACGGGCAAGGTCCTCGCACGGTCAGGACGCCGTGCCGAGGGAATCGGCGAGTTCGACGGTCACCGGGGCGTGGTCCGAGCCCCGGACCTCCCCGAGGATCGCCGCACTTCGGACGCGGGGACCCAGTTCCTTCGACACGAGGAAGTAGTCGATCCGCCAGCCGACGTTCTGTTCTCGGGCGCGCACGCGGTAGGTCCACCAAGTGTAGTGGCCCCCCTCCGGCTCGAACATCCGGAAGGTATCGAGGTAGCCCGACCGGAGGAACCGGCCGAACCACCGGCGCTCCTCCGCGGTGAAGCCCGCGCTTCCTTCGTTGGCCGCCGGGCGCGCGATGTCCCGGTCCTCGTGCGCAACGTTGAAGTCGCCACCGACCACCACGGGCTTCTTGCGACGTAGCCTTCGAATCCAGCGTTCGATGGACCGGTCGAACTCGAGCTTCGCCGGCAAGCGCGCGAGGCTGCGCTGGGCGTTCACGAAGTACGCGTTAACGACATAGAACTTCGGGAACTCGAGCGTGGAAACCCGTCCTTCGCGGTCGAATCGGGGGTCCCCGATGCCGTGGATGACGGACCGCGGAGCAATTCGGCACAGGGAGAGAACTCCCGAATACCCCTTCCGCTGGGCAGGGTTGAGGTAGGCGTGCCACGGTGGGCCGTCGAGGGCGGCCGGAACGAAATCGGTCTTCGTCTCTTGGAGCAGTACGACCGAATACTGGCCCGATCCGAGCAGGACCGGGAGACCCTTTCGGAGCGCGCTCCGAAGACCGTTCACGTTCCAGGAGACCAGTTTCACGGACCTCCCGAGAGCCATCGAGGCGCATCGATCCGCTGCCCTTATCCGCGCGCATCCAGGAGCATCGTTCGTCTCCGGGCGGCTCCCGGCGGGAGCGTTCGCTTCGCGTCGCGCGAGCAAGTCGGCCGGCGCTTCAGGAGTGGGGTGCGCGAACCGAGTTCGCCCGGTACCTCGTTCCCCAGCGCCACGCCCACACCGCACCGATCGGGGCGATGATCGAGGTCACCAGTCCAATGCCCGCGATGATGGTGAACAGCGTCTCTCCGATCAGGTTCGACTCCAGGAGGATGACGG